>JALGUI010000415.1:0-4471 GCA_029820915.1 Candidatus Zipacnadia bacterium
GTGGTCGTCCGCCTCTATCGGCGGCACTTCGGCCAGATCGTCCGCATCGCGGCGGTCGTCTACGTCCCGCTCGGCGTGCTCCAGGTCGTCTCCGCGGCCTTGATGTTCCAGGCCATGGACATGGACACGGCGGTCCCGAGCTACTACCCCGGGGCCTTCATCGCCGGCGGCATAGGGTATGCCCTGTGGCTCATCCTCTTCTGGCTGAGCATGCCGCTGGTGCAGGGCGCCATCGCCAAGGCCGTGGCGGAGTACTACCTCGGCCGCGAGGCGACGGTGGCCTCCGCCTACGGCTTCGCGCTGCGGCGTTGGCCGATGCTCATCGCGGTCGCCATCCTCGGCGGGCTCATCACCTGGGCGGTGGTCGTGGTCGGAGTGGCGCCTGCCGCGGGCCTCGGCGCCTTGCTGGGTGTCTTTGCCGAGGGAGCCGACTCCACCACAATGGTCATCGCGATTGGGCTCGGGGCGCTGCTGCTTCTGATCGCGCTGCACGCCTCTCTTGCCATCGGCGTTCGCCTCTTCTTCGCGGCCCTGGTGGTCGTGCTCGAGGAGGAGGGGGCAATCCGGGCGCTCATGCGGAGCTGGGAGCTGACCTCGGGGCATTTCTGGCGCATTCTCTTCGCGCTGCTCGTACTGTGGCTGCTGGTGATGGTGCTGACCGGCATCATCGTCTGGCCGGCGCAGATCGCGTCGTACTTCCTCCAGGAGGTCTCCTTCAGCATCTCCCAGGCGCTGCTCAGTGCCCTCTCGTCATTGGGAACGCTCCTCTTGCAGCCCGTGCAGGTGGTCGCCACGGTGCTGCTCTACTATGACCTGCGCATGCGCAAGGAGGGCTTCGACCTGGCCATGATGGCGGAGGCCATCGGCGAGCCGCAGCTTGCCGTGCGCACCGGGAGCGGCGAGGCCGCGCCCGCGCTGTTCGGACCGTCCGCGACGCACACTTCGGCACCGGTGGAGACGGATGAGCCAGCGGATACAGATCACCCTCCGAGAGCCTGAGGCGGCCGCGACCGCTGAGCTGTGCGCCGAGGCGGCGCCGGGCGCAGCGGAGTTGCTGTGGGGCATCCTGGCGACGCCCTTCGTGGGACGCGCGGCGCACGCCATCTACGCCGGCCCGGCGGTGCTGGTCACCATCCCGGAGCGCCACGGCGAGCCACGCGGCGGTCAGATCCCCGTCGAGAACGAGGCCGACCGGCCGCGACCTGGCGACATCCTGCTGCTGTCACCGCCCACCGACGAGGAGGACCTCGGCGCCGAGCCCGCGGCCCACGGTGTCACGGTCGCCATCTTCTACGGCGACCACGGGCGACCGCTCACGCCGCAGGGCTGGCAGCCGGGAGTGGTCGTCGCGCGCGTGACCGAGGGGCTCGACGGCCTGCGCGAGGCCTGCCGACGCGTGCGCTTCGAGGGCGCGACCGAGGTGACGCTGGCGCGACAGGCCCGCCCGGGCGAGGTCGAGCGCGCCGTGCTCTACACCGATGGGGCGTCGCTGGGCAACCCCGGGCCCGCGGGCGCCGGCTTCGTGCTCACCGCCGATGACGGACAACTGCTGGCCGAAGGCTCGGTGCCACTGGAGCCGGCGACCGTCAACGTGGCGGAGTACCGCGCGCTCATTGCCGGCCTGCACGAGGCTCTGCGCCTGGGCATCCGCCGGCTCGAGGCGCGCATGGACAGCGAGCTGGTCATCAAGCAGCTCAAGGGCCGCTACCGCGTCAAGGCCGAGGGCCTGCGCCCGCTGTACGACTGGGCGCGCAAGCTGATCGGCAGGTTCGACGAGTTCTCATGCACACACGTACCCCGCGAGGAGAACCGGCGAGCCGACAAGCTGGCGGGCGAGGCCGCGAAGCGATCGAAGGAGCAGCACACCAGGGATGTCGAGTGACCAGGCGTGGCAGATGGACCTGACGTGGATGCTCGAGGGCGAACTCGCCGCCTTCGCGATCTTCGTGCTGCGCGACCTCGACCGGCTGTGCGAGGCGGGGATCGGGGCCATCGTCTCGCTCACCGAGGAGCCGCCGCCGGAGCTTGTGGGCGAGACACGGTTCGACCTGCTTCATCTCCCCATTGAGGACATGACGCCGCCGGACACCGAGCAGGTCGAGCAGTACGTCGAGTTCGTGGACCGCATGCTGGCGCGGGGCGCGGCGGTAGGCACACATTGCCTGGCCGGGCTGGGGCGGACGGGCACGATGATCGCCTGCTACCTGGTGACCCGGGGCATGAGCGCCGAACAGGCCATCGACGACGTGCGGCGACAGCGACCCGGCTCCATCCAGACGGAGCTGCAGGAGCGCTCGATCTACCGCTGGGAGATGATCCGCTCGGGCAAGTGGGAGATAGGCCGCTTCCTCTGAGCGCTACGCCGGCTCGCGCTCGATCATCTCGATCGCCTGCTGCGGACAGATGAGGGCGCACAGCCCGCAGCTATCGCACCTCTCCGCGTCCACCTGCGTGACGCCCCCCACGCGGTCGATGGCGATCCACGGGCAGACGCGCGCGCAGTCCCCGCAGTTGCCGCACCGCCCGCAGTCCATGCACCGCCGCGCCTCGGCGAGGGCAAGCTCCTCCGGGTAGCCCAGCGCCACCTCGGCGAAGTCGGCGACGCGCTCGTCGGCCGGGCGCCGGGGCATCCGCTGGCGCCGGGTCAGGATGATCGGCTCGGCGTCGCGAATGACCTCCTCGGGCTCCACGCGGGGCAGCGCCGGCTCGGGCCGCTCGATCTCGCCGCCGCTCAGGTAGGCCGCGATGGAGAAGGCGGCGCGCTTGCCCGCCGCCACGGCCTCGGCCCGGACCCGTCACGCAGTCGCCGCAGGCGAAGACATCCAACTCGCAGGTCGCCCCGGTCGTCTCATCCGCGGCCACGAGATCGCAGTCGAACAGGTCGCCGTCACCCACGTGCTGCAGCCACTCGATGTCGGGGAGCTGGCCGATGGCGACGATGACCGTGTCGCAGGCCACAAGCTCCTCGGAGCCCTCGTCGATCTCGAAGCCCACCCGCCCATCCTCGCCTGGCGTGGTCGCTCGGGTGCGGGCGCACCTGATGCCGACGACGCTACCGCCCTCCCCGACGATCTCGATGGGCTGGAGCTGAGCGACGACCTCGACGCCCTCCTCCAGCGCCTCCTCGATCTCGTCGCGGCGCGCGGGCATGTCCTCGAAGCGGCGGCGGTAGACCAGCGTGACGCGGTCGGTCAGGCGCATGGCGACGCGCGAGCCGTCGATGGCGACGTCCCCGCCGCCCACGATCACGACGTGCTCCCCCAGCTCGACCGGCGCGCCGAGCGCGTGATCGCGCAGCATGCCCACGCCCTCGACCACCCCGTCGAGGTCCTCGCCCGGCACGCCGAGCCGTCGCTGCTTGTGCCCGCCGACCGCCAGCAGAACCGCCGCGTAGCCCTCGTCGCGCAGGTCGTCGATGGTGAGGTCGGCGCCCACCTCGACGCCCGTGCGGATCTCCACGCCCAGCGCCTCGATCTCGCTGATCTCGTGGTTGACCACGTCCCGCGGCAGGCGGTAGTCGGGGATGCCAACCGCCAGCATCCCACCCGCCACGGGCAGGCGCTCGAACACTGTGGACCGGTAGCCCATGAGCGCCAGCCGGTACGCCGCGGTGAGGCCGCCCGGTCCCGCGCCGATGATGGCCACCCGCTCCTCGCGCGCGGGCGCGGGCTCAGGCGTCGCCGGCAGGTAGCGGCCCCCGTGGTCGGCCGCGAAGCGCTTCATGGCCGCGATGGCAATCGTGTCATCGACATCGCAGCGCGTACACGCGGTCTCGCAAGGATGATGGCAGCAGCGCCCCAGCACGCCCGGGAACGGATGATTCTGCTTGATGAGCCGCAAAGCGTGGTCGTACTTGCCCTCGGCGATGAGGTCGAGGTAGCCCTGGACGTCCTCGTTCAGCGGGCACTCCCACCGGCACGGCGCCGTCCCGCGCGGTTGGATCTCGGCGACCACCAGGTGTCGGCGGTCCACGTCCTCAAGCGCCACGATGCGCTCGGTGAGCTGACCGCGCAGCTCGTCGAGGCTCTCGATGCCGCGGCGCTCCATGGTCTCGAGGAGCTGGGCGTTCAGGCGCGTGAGGATGTCGTAGCCCTCGAGGTAGATGCCGGTGCACACCTGGACGGTCGCGGCCCCGGCCATGATACAGGCGAGGGCGTGCTCGGGCTCCGACACGCCGCCGCTGGCGCTGATCTGCAGGCCGGTCTGCGGCGAGATGGTGTTTACCCAGCGCAGCACGAAGTTGCGCGCCCACGGCCCGCCGTGACCGGCGTACCCGCCGTGCATCACCGGCCGGCCCGTCTCCGTGTCGATCTCCAGCCCGGTGAAGCGGTTGAACAGCGTTACGCCCTCGACCCCGATCTCCTCGAGGGCGGCGACGAAGCTGAGCGGGGAGGTGAGCTGTGGCGTGAGCTTGACGATCAGCGGAAGGTCGATCTGGGCACGGACGCCCCGCACGACCTCCAGGATGCGC
>JALGUI010000415.1:4512-7704 GCA_029820915.1 Candidatus Zipacnadia bacterium
ATCGCCGCGGGGTCGGCCTCGGCGATGATCGCGGTGTTCTCCAGCCAGCTCTCGAGGGTCTGGCAGTCCACGTTGGCGATGACGGGGATCGACAGCGCCTCGCGCGTGCGGGCGAGCTCCTCGGCGTACTCGTGCGCGTCTCGGCTGCTGGCCTGCTCGTACGAGTAGAAGGTGAAGGCGTCACGGTCGGCGAGTTGGTGCTCGATGATCCGGTAGCGCGGAGCGGGGGAGATGCGCATCGGAACGATGTCCGAGAACCCCTTCATGATGACGGCGCCGGCCCCCGCGTCCTCGGCGCGCCTCATGATGTCCAGGTCCTGGGTGATCGCGGCCGATCCGGCGATGAGCGGGCTGCGCAGGCTCAGGCCCACGAACTGGGTCGTCAGCGATGGCAACGCGGACTCCCTCCGGGAGGTCGCTCGCGACCTCAAGGCGCGGGGCGCGCCGGTATGGGTTAGCAGCGCCGACACACTCTACCACCAACCTGTGCCATCGTCAACCGCACGCCGATGGGGGCATGCGCCCTCAGATTGTAGGTGGCCCGAGAGCAACGGGAGCGTCCCTTCGGGCCGCCGACAGGCGGGGGCGCCTGTCGTACGGAGCGCAAAGTCGGAGGCAACCCGCGCCGTAGTGCGGGCGCCCCCGCCTGCACAGTCGTTGCGACGCATCTGTCACGCGCAATCTGCGTCTACACCCCCGAGCGGCGTCGGCGCAGGTGACGCATGGGGTGCGGGCGAATAAGACTCCGTCCGTGACTGCTGCCGCGCCGACACGCCTGGCGCACTACGGGAGGCCTGTGTGATGGTCGTGCGCAGAACACCGATGCTGCCCGCCGCGCTGATGATCTGTGTGGTCGCCGCGGGCGTACAGCCTGCGATGGCCCAGAACGTACAGGTGACCTTCGATGGAGCGCCGATGGCCTTCACCGAGCCTGTGCTGATGTGGGACATGCTCTTCCCGCTGCTCCCGGCCGAGTCATTCGTCGGGTCGCTGGGCGCGACGCCAACCTGGGACGCCGCCGACGGGCGGCTCGACGTGGACCTGATGGGCGTGCACCTGGAGATGTGGGTCGGGAGCAACTGGGTGACGCTCAATGACCGGCGCGAGACCATGGAGTACGGCCTCCAGACCCTCAGCGGCGTCCCGTACGTGCCGGGACCGGCCACGGCGCGCCTGCTGGGTTTCGAGGCCACGTGGGACGCCGGGGCGCTGACGCTCGCCATCACATCTCCCGTGACGGCGACCGCGGAGAGCACGGTGGCCGCGACGCTGCTCGCTCCGCCCGGCCGTGAGGTCCCGGTAATGCTGTCGATCAGGGAGGCCGATGGGGGAGCCGTGCGCGAGGTGCCCCTCGACCAGCGGGCCATCATCGCGCGCGGCAGGCACGGCCAACAGCCGGTGGCGGCGACCGTCGATGACCTGCAGCCCGGCGACCTGCTCGAGATCGGGCTGACCCGCCAGGGCGTCGGTGTCGGCGTGCAGGCCTCCTACAACCAGGAAATGGGGACGATCGCCGCCATCCAGAACAACCAGCTCGTCGTCCAGGGCGGTGGCTCCTACCCGCTGGGCGAGGGAGTTAACGCGGTCGGCTCGGACGGCGGCGCGCTGCACGTGCTCGGCGCCGTGGGCGAGGCCGCGATCCTGCGCCTCAACCCGAACACGAACGAGGTGTGGGGCATCTTCTCGCAGCGCCGGGGCAACCCGGTCCCGCCCGATGGCGGTGCCGCGGTCGTCGCCGGGTTCTTTGCCCCACGCTATGATGGCCCGCTCGCGGTTGGTGACACCCTCGATCTGCGCCTGCTGGCGAGCGCCGGGGGCACCGTGACCGTCCCCTTGCCCTTGGGCGGCCCGCAGGTGCCGCTGGACGAAACCGCGCCGGGCGTCTACACGGCGACCTACACGATCGCGGAGGGCGTCGAGTTCGCCGGGGCGCGCCTGATGGCCCAGTACCGGAGCCCGGCCGGGCAGTTCATCAACGCGCAGACCAACATGGAGGTCATGGTGGACACCTCCGCTCCGCGCATCTACAACATCACGCCGCCACCCGACAGCGTCGTGGAGCCGGTCCAGCCGCGCATCACCGCGAACTTCCAGGACCAGGGCCCATCGGGCATCGACATCGAGAGCGCCGCGATCCGTCTCGATGGCCAGGACATCAGCCCGCGCGCCGAGGTCACCGAGACCGGGCTCGTCCGCGTGCCGGAGAGGCTCAGGCCCGGAAGGCACACGGTGAGCATCGAGGTATCGGACTTCGCCGGCAACACCGCGGTCGAGACCTGGTCGTTCCGGGCGCAGGCGCCGGGGGCGCAGATCGTAGGCGTCCAACATGATGCCGCACAGCCCCTGCAGCCGGGCGACACCATCACCGTGACGGCCACGGTGGCGGCGGCCGGTAGGCGGGCGACCTTCGACATCGGCGACATCGTGCACGGCGTGGCCATGCAGCTTCAGCCGGGCACCACGACCTACCGAGGCAGCTACACCGTGCGCCAGGGCGATGTGGCCGAGAACGCGCAGGTGACCGTGCACTTCACGGACCCCGGCGGCACCGTCCATGACGCCGTGGTTGAGGCGCGCGTGACCATCGTCGCTCCGCCCGAGCCGGAGGTCGCTCTCGCCATCACCAGCCCCGGGCAGGGCGAGGAGACCGGCCGACGCGTCACGCCCGCCGGCACCGCCCCCGCCGGGCAGCGCGTGCAGTGGGTCATCACCTATCAGAAGCTCATCCTCGGCGGCGAGGTGGGCCGCGGCACCGTCACGGTCGGTGGCGACGGCACATGGGGCGCGGCGGGTGAGGTGGACCTCAAGCTCCTGCTCATCGGCATGGCCGACGACTACACGCTGACGGCTCAGCTCCTGGGCGATGGCGACCAGGTGGTCGCGGAGAACTCGGTCACATTCACGGCCGCGGACCGCTGACGCCTGCGGTCGCACAGCACACGATGGCGAGTGTGCCGGCGCCCGCTCCTGTATTGCCGTCAGGAGGCGCGGGCTTCCGCAGACTGCCTCGCAGTCTGACGCCGCCCGCCGTTTGCTGTTCGTGCGGTCGTGGGAACGCGATACGACACCACCCGCGTAGGTCGGGCTTCCAGCCCGACGCTGTTGTTGTTGCGTCCTCTGAGTCGGGCTGGAAGCCCGACCTACGCGGAGCGAACGCGGTTGTCGCGGGTCAACGCTGCAGCGCCCGGGCAA
>JALGUI010000020.1 GCA_029820915.1 Candidatus Zipacnadia bacterium
CCACCGTAGTAGGCCTGGATCGGGCCGTAGTCGTAGTGATCGAAGGCCGCCCGCTCGGTCGCAGTGCCGTTGCGCATGGCCTCGATCATCTCCAACACCTGGCCCTGCCAGCTTCCGCACACGTAGTTGTCGTGCCTGTCCGTGAAGACCGAGTAGACGTTGTTCCAGAAGCCCGCGGGCGCGACGTAGGTCGGCCAGCTTGCGTCCACCGGCCCGCCGCCCAGCGCCTGGAAACGCTGCAGGATGTGGCTGAGCGCCTCCTGCCGGGTCATCGTCTGGGCCTTGGCGGGGCCCTGGACCGCGATGACCACGGTCCGCGACACCTGCCCGCTGTCCTCGTCCTCCTCTGAGGTGCCGCCGGGCGCCTGGCGCACGAAGTGGAACCGCACCTGCCCGCTCACCGTGATGGTGTAGGTGCCGAGCTGGTCGGGCGCGGTCCAGATGACACGCTCCTGCACCTGGTCGGCCGCGCTGAGCGCGCCCTGGCCGCCGATGTTCCAGGTGTACGTCTCGTCGGTGACGGTCCACTCGCCGCGGCCGAAGAAAGCCTCGGTCTGAACCGCGTATGCCATGCGGTCGAAGCCCTGGACCTCGATGGTGGTGTTTGGTCCGGTGTTGGCGTAGGTCTCCGGCCACATCATGTAGGCCCTGCGCCCGCCGACGACCTTGGCGCGCAGGTTCACCGTCTGACCGGGCGCGACCGCCGCCAGCGGCTGGGTGGACGGTGCGGGCGGCCGCGCGTCGGGGCCCGCCTCGAGCTGCGCCCCGCCCACGGACACCGCGATCCAGTAGGGCGGCAGCTCCTCCACCGCCCGGGCGCCGGTGGGCGCGACGGCGACGAGCAGCACCGCGACAAGCGCAGGGACAGACGCGAATCTCATCGCTCACTCCTCCTCCACACGCGTGACAACTCGCGGGCCATCGGCGCGCGCGCCGATGGCCCGCAATCGCTTCGGGGTCGGCCCGCGACCTCAGCGGTAGGCCGTGACGCTCACCGGGTCGGAGACCTGTCCGCCGACCTCATAGTAGGCCTTGATGATGTAGTACAGCGGCTTCGTGATGTTGGCGGGCAGCGTCGGCGCGGCGATGGCGAAGTGCCAGTTCCCGTCGGCCGGCACCGCATGGCGGATGCCGGGCACCACCCGCAGCAGGTCGTGCTCCGCCTGGCCACGCACCTCAGTCTCCAGGATGAGCATCGAGCCGCCCGGCGCCGTCCCGTATACCTCGATGCGCGGGCCGATGGTCGCGCCCTCCTGCGGGCTCGTGATGCGCAGCGGCATGCCCGTGCCGCCGCCGGGCGCACCCGTGTCGCCCGGCCCCGTGGCCTCGCCGCGGATCAGCAGCGTGAGGCCGATGGTCGGCAGGTCGATGTGGTCGCCCATGTACTCGACCCTCTCGCCCAGTGCCTCCGCCGCGAAGCGCAGCGGGATGTAGGTCCGTCCGCTGAAGATGCGCGGCGGCACGTCCAGGTAGTGCACCGCGCCGTTGACGTGGGCGGTCTGCGAGTTAGCCTGCATGACGATGTTCATGGCCGGCGCCGTGATGGTCACCGTCTGCGTGCCGCCCTCCCAGCCCACCTGCGCGCCGTAGGTCTCGAATATCCCCCGTAGCGGGACCAGCAGGCGCCCGTTCTCCTCGATCCGGTCGATCCACATGTACTGCTCGGCGCAGACCATCGTCGCGGTCAACGCCAGCATGATCAGAACCACCACACAGGTCCTCATTCTGCCGCACCGCCCTCTCGGCGTAATTGTGAGCCACCATCCGTGTCACTCTTCGCCGGTGCGCGGACGTACTCCTGCCCGCCACGCAGGTGCGCGCCGGGCGCCGGGGAAACCCAGAGCCGACAGTCACGCAGACTCGACCGTACTCAAAGGGAGGCCGGGGCCATGTCCGAGGCCCTCATCTGGGAGCACATGACCGTCAAGGAGGTGCGCGACGCGATGGCGGCGGGGACGCGCACCATCCTGGTGCCGCTGGGCGTCACCGAGCAGCACGGCTACCACCTGCCGCTGCGCACCGACTGCTACAACGCCGAGGAGATCAGCCGGCGGGCCGCCGAGCGCACGGGCTGCTTCGTCGCGCCCACGCTCGCCTACACCTACTCCGGAGGCGAACTGCCCGGCACCATCAACGTCAGCCCGCACGTGGTCACGCAGATCATCGTCGAGATCCTGCAGTCGCTGTGCCTGCAGGGGCTGGAGAACATCATCCTGGTGCTCGGCCACGGCGGCAGCGAGAACGACCGCGCGACGCAGGAGGCCGCCGAGATCTTCCTGCGCGATAACCCGCACTACCACGATCGCACCATCGCGGTCTTCCGCTTCTGGAAGAACTCCGAGATGTGCGATCGGGCCTTCGCCGAGGGCGACTTCCACTCGGGCTGGTTCGAGACGTCGCTGATCCTCTACTGGGCTCCCCACGAGGTGCGCGAGGAGTACGTCCTCGACGAGCCCGAGATCGTGCGGATGATGCGCGAGGACCAGGATGCGTACCAGGTGCGCACCAGGAACGTGGACCACGAACTCGTGGTCCCGGCCATCCGCCAGCACCCGGCCATCAAGGTCGGCGTCATGGGCGAGCCGGAGCGGGCGACGGCGGAGCTGGGGCGGCAGATCTCCGACGAGGCCGTCGAGTCGCTGGTGGAGCTGATCGAGGCGATGGAGGGCGGGGGAGAGGGCTGAGCCGTGGCGACCGTACACCGCGGCGGCGCGGCCCGGGTGGGGCCGCGCCGCTGCGACTGTGCTGCGTGACAGGGCTCGCTACTCCACCTCGATGCTCTTGCCGACCTCCTCGGGCGCGACCGCCTTCTTCGCCCGGATCTCGAGGACGCCGTCGCTGAGGGTGGCCGAGACCTGCTCCTCGTCCACGTGCGTGGGCAGCGGCAGGCGCCGCGCCCAGGTGCCGTAGCGCAGCTCGCGGCGGAAGTAGCCGTCCTCGTCGATCTCCTCCTCGCGTCGGGTCTCCGCGCGAATCGTGACGCAGTTCTCCTGGATGTTGACGTCGAGGTCCTCCTTCTTCACGCCCGGAAGCTGGGCCTTGACCACGACCTCGTCGTCGCCCTCGTACACGTCCACGGCGGGGCCGTACTCGGCTTCCTCCGACAGCTCGGCCGGCAAGCCTACGAGCCGGTCCAGTTCGTCGAAGAGGTCATGGACGCGCATTATGGGCCTGCTGAGCATCGGTTGGTGTCGCCACCGTAACAGAGACATCGGAACTCCTCCTGAGAGACGTGCTGGTTTTCTCGACCATAGTATAGCATGTCACGCCATCCATGTAAAGAGCTTGATAGTAATACTATCAGACCTATTGCTCGATGCGATTGACTCTTGGCCGCCGTGACGGTCCGGGCCCTCGCCGGCGTCTCGCGCCCGGCGAGCGGGAGCCCCGACAGAGCGATGCCGGTGTGAGGAAGCCACTGCGGCATCCCGACGCGTGCGCCCGAGATAGCACTTCACACACGGCCGCTGTCGTTGGCCTTCGCCGTTGTGCCCCTCGCGCCCTCGCGAGGGGGTCGCCCGAAGGGCGACTGCCGTCGGCGGTTGTCGTTGGGGCTATGCGTTACCCGCATCTCGGGTGCGGCCGGATGCTGCCGGACATCGCGTACCCCTTGCACGAGCCGTCGCGAAGGTGTACCATGTTGGGGCGGCGGACCGCCGCCCGGGGGCAGCGGAACGCGCCTCACGCCGGGGCGGCCGCCACGCGTCCGCCATCAGGACACAGCCCGTGAGGGTCTCTCTCGACGGACTCTCGTGGAAATAGACGAAACAATCTCACCCGCTCAGGTGTCTACCTAGTCGCCGGTGCAGGGGTGGCGTGGATCCGTGCCATCCATCACAGAGCGATCATGGCTTACCTGTGGACTGATTCGATGCTGAACCACAGGTCACTCACAGTCGGGGCCACCATCGCGATCCTGCTGGGCATTGCCACGTGCTGGGCCCAGGAGGGCGGTGGCGGTGACACGTTCTTCATCGAGAGCATAAGGCCGACCGAGAGCATCGTGCCGACGTCCGCGGACGGCGGTGCGATGTTCCCGCACGCCAACGACTACGAGATCGACCTGCGCCTGCCCTCGGGGCTGTCGCTGCACCGCTCCTTCGAGCGCAACGAGATCGACTACGGTGGGGTCGTCTTCGACACCGGCATCGCGGAAATCATCAGCACCGGCGCCACCATCTCGCTGGGCTCGCACACCGCCATGAACTTCACCCAGGATGAGCGCCACGTCACGGACGTGTTCACGGACATGCTCGAGGAGCGCACCGTGACGGGGATGCAGTTCGAGCAGGGCTTTGGCGGTGGCGGCAGCGCCGGCGCGCTGTCTCTCACCCGGGCGCTGCAGACCGATCGCAAGCGGGGCCAGGATGATCTGCGCACCGTTATCCAGGGCGCCCAACTCAACACCGGGCTCGGATCCGGCGCGCGTCTGAGCGCCGCGTTCACCGAGCGCCAGTCGGAGGAGTCGCTCACCCGGCTGCTGGAGACCGGCTACCGCGCGGACCTGCGCATGGCGCTGTCGGGCGGCGAGGGCCAAGCCTACTACGACTACCTCGAGCGGCTGGTGGAGGGCCACAGCCTGGAGACGCGGCAGATCGACCTGGTCGCGCCCTTCGCGATTACCGGTGGGACGCTCAGCGCCGAGCACCACCTGCGCGAACAGATCACGGACGCCCAGACCAAGACCGAGCGCAGGAGCAGCTTCGCGGTCCCGCTCGACCTGGTCTGGTCGGGCGCGCGGGCGAGCTATGTCGAGGAGGCCAAGCTCACCGACGGCAGCGGGGACGAGAAGAGCGTGCTGTCCTTCACGGCCCCCATGCAGTTGTTCGGCCACGACACCACCCTCGAACACATCGCCAGCGAGACCATTCGCGGCACGAACTGGCAGGAGCAGCAGATCTTCCGACTGTCGGCCCAGTTCGCCGGCAGCGTCGGCCTCCTGGAGCAGACCGACACGCTCACGCCATCGGGCGACGACGTTCAGCGCCACAGTCGCCTGCGCATCCAGTCGCCCTCGATCCGCCTCGCGCGCGCCATGAGCGTGTCGGCGGGCCAGGTGCGGGACGAGGTCGGCGGCGAGTGGACCGGGCGCGTGTCGCACATCGCCCTGAACTTCGAGCCCTTCGAGCCGATGGATGTGGCCGCCCGCTACACGCTCCATGATCGGCCCGACGGGCCGACCACCGAGGACCGCGATGTGCGGACCGTATTGGCGCTGTTGCCCAGCATCGACCTGCGCGGCAGCATCACCGAGCAGGAGCAGGTGGAAGGCTCACCCATCATCCTCCGGCACATGGAGTTGCAGCGCAACAGACAGAGCGACACCGATGTCGATGTGCGCGTGGGCTACAACTCCTACGGCGCCCAGGAGACGGAGACGGCCACCGCGATGCTCGCCCAGCTCAGCGTCGGGCAGGACACCTCGCTGGGGCTTCACGCCACGTACACCGAGTACGATGAGAAGAAGATGCTGCCACTGGCCGAGCCGACGACGTCGGTGGAGCTGCGGGCCGGCGACCCGACGCGCCTTGGGATGCGCGCGGCCTTCACCGAACAGGCCAGCCGCCCCGCGCCCGAGCGGGCCCTGGGACTGGCTATGTCCGCCTTCGGGGGATCCCTGCGGTTCGATTTCATCAACAATCCGCTCGACCCGCGCGGCAAGTTAGTGATGCTCTCGGACGTCTACGAGCTGGCCTACACCCGGACGGTCTTCGGCGGCGTGGGCATGGACCTGGGCTACCGCTACTTCCTGGCCGATGACGGTGAACTCGCCGACCACTTCTTCAAGCTTCGCCTCGACGGCGGCCAGATCGAGCGTGGCGGCACGGTGGCGCTGTCGTACCTGTCCGGGCACTTCGTGCCCTACCCGCGATCGGGCGAGCCCTCGGCGTCGCTGCTCGACATGACCTACGAGAAGCGCTGGCCGGGCGATGAAGGGCGCCTGACCCTGACGCTCTCTCGCGAGGAGGCGCCGGAGCTCAGCGTGGGCATCGACGACGAGGTCGAGGGCGAGGTCAAGTACGAGACGCGGTTCTGATCCGCCCTGCACCGATGATCACGAGGGCCCGCCCCGGATGAGGGCGGGCCCTTTCAGTTTCGGCGCCCGCACAGCCACCGTGCCGCGCGTGGCGCAGGACGGCGCCCGGCCGACCGGCCGGCATCCTTGCAGGAATCGCCACGTCGGTGGGCGCATAGTAGGATGCTGCCCGCACCGTCGAGGAGGGCTGCGGTGGAGTTCGAACTGCGCGACAGAATCGACGACCAGTACACCGTCCTCGAGAAGTACCGCGGCGGGATGAGCGTTGTCTACATCGTCCTCGACGACTTCTCCCAGAAGCGCTTCGCCGTCAAGACCGTGAAGGAGGAGCTTCTCGAGGACCGGGCCGCCGTGGACCGGTTCGCCCAGGAGGCGCGCACCTGGATGAACCTGGGACGCCACGAGCACATCGTCGAGGCCATCATCTACCGCGAGATCAAGGGCCAGCCCTTCCTGTTCCTCGAGTACGTGGACGGCGTGAGCTTCGGCGACCTGATCGACAGCGAGGACGCCCTGTTCCCGCCCCAGGTCATCAACTACGCCCTGCAGGTGTGCGAGGGGATGGACTACGTGCACTCGGCCGAGGTCGGGCCGGGCGACAGCGGCGTGATCCACCGGGACCTGAAGCCCGCGAACATCATGATCCACCGCGACGGGCAGGTGAAGATCACCGACTTCGGGCTGGCCAAGGTGTACGGGGTCACGACCCGGCTCACCGACGCCGGCATTGGCCTGGGCACCTACGTCTACATGCCCCCCGAACAGTTCCTCGACGCCGCCTCCGCCGACCGGACCTCGGACATCTACTCCTTCGGCGTCGTGCTGTACCGGGCGCTGACCGGCGAGTACCCCGTGCGCGGCGACAGCGTGGGGAGGCTCATCCACAACATCCTCGAGAGCACGCCACCGCTGCCGCGTGAGCACCGCCCCGACCTGCCGCTCGCGCTCGAGCAGCTCGTGCTGACCTGTCTGTCGAAGCAGCGCTCGGACCGCTTCGACAGCTTCGCGCGCCTGCGCGAGGCGCTGCTTGCGGTGCGCGACGACGTGGAGGAGGCGTACGCCGACGAGGATGTCCTGGTGTGCGGCGCCTGCGGCTACCGGAGCACCAGTCGCCACGTGTCGTGCCCGGTGTGCGCGGCCCCGATGGCCCCCGCGGACCTCATCGCGTCGATCGTCGGCAAGGCTGCCGAAGAGCAGCAGGAGGAGCCCGAGCCCCCAGAGCGTACGCCCGAGCAGACCGAGGAGTCCGAGGACCTCTACCGCCGGGCGGTCGCCCTGCGTGAGGAGGGCGAACTCCGGTCGGCGCTGGATCTGCTGCGCCGGGCCACCGATCTCAGCCCCGGCTACGATGAGGCGCGCGCGCTGCTGGACGAGGTCGCTCTGGCGCTTGCGCGCAGCCGTGCGGACAAGCGCCTGCCCTCCTACAACTGGCCGATGTTCCGCGGCAACATCACGCGGTCGGGCTACACGCCCGAGGGCGTGGTCCCGCCGCTGATCCGGCGCTGGCAGGTCAATGTCGGCTCGTGGGTTCTCAGCTCCCCGAGCGTCGCGAACGGCGTCGTCTATGTGGGCGCCCGCACCGACCAGGCGGGCGCGGTCGGCCGGCTGTGCGCCCTCAACGCCCGCCGCGGCGAATTGCTCTGGGAGGTCGGCTCCGGCTACGAGATCAACACCGGCCCGGCGGTCGTGCGCGGCCGGCGGCTGTACGTCGGCTCCCACCGCCAGATACTGTGCCTGGACGCACGCACCGGCGATCGCATCTGGGGCTTGATGACCGACGACCTGGTGGAGACCAGCCCGGGCGTGGTCGGCTCAATGCTCTACATCGCCGACCTGTCCGGCTCCATCTACGCGCTGGCGCTCGACCGGCAGCGCGTGGCGTGGAAGACCAACACGGGCATGGCGATCTACTCGTCCCCCGCGGCCTGGGAGGGCGCTCTGTACGTCGGCTCGAGCGACTACATAGTGCGGCGCCTCAATGCGCAGACGGGCGAGGTCGAGTGGGAGTTCGCGACCGGTGGCGAGGTGCTCACCACCCCGGCCTACAGCGGCGGCGCGATCTACGTCGGCTCATGCGATCATCGGCTCTACTGCCTCGACGCCGCGACCGGCGCCAAGCGCTGGGAGTTCCAGACCGGCGAGGAGATCCACAGCTCGGCCGCGGTGTACGAGGACAGAGTGCTGTTCGGGGCGCGCGACGGCAGGCTCTACGCCGTGGACACCGCGACCGGCAAGCGCCGCTGGCACTTCGACACCGGCGACTGGGTCAACTCCTCGCCCGCCATCAGCGGCGGGACCGTCTACTTCGGCTCGCACGACCGCAAGCTCTATGCGCTGGAGATCGACAGCGGAGTGTGTCTGTGGGAGTTCGAGACGGGCGGCGAGATCGCGTCATCGCCTGCGGTCTCGCAACAGGCGGTCTACGTGGGGAGCAACGATGGGTCGGTCTACTGTTTCCGCTCGCGGGGGTGAACACTCGATGCGCCCCGAGCACACTGTCGTTCGGAGGGCCCTTCTTCAGATGCGCCGTCGTTCACGCGGTCACGACGCCGGTCCTCCGGTGGCCGGATAGATCACGCAGTCCCGGAAGATCGTGCGGCAGCCCTCGCAGCCCAGGCCCACATGCCCGCCGCCCAGCGGCTCCGGGTCCTCCCAGCGCAGCGCCTCGACGCCGTTGAAGGTCAGCGTCAGGACTCCCCCGGACTTCTGCGCCCGCAGCCGCACCGCCCGCGGGCTGTTGCAGTGCCCGCCCATGACGATCCGGCAGCGCCGGTTCTCGGCGGACGCGACCGCGATGCCGTTGCGCAGCAGCACACTGCGTCGCCCGCCATCGGCACCCGCGATGAAGGCGTAGCCGATGTCCGGCTCGTCCGGCGCGCCGCCGAGCACGATCTTCAGGTCATGGTACGGGAAGTGCTGGTGGTGGCCGGTCTCATGCCCCTCGGTGAACTCGGCTGCCGAGACGTCCACCGCGACGTCCGCCGATATGCGGTGGCGGTTCCAGGTGAGCGCCGGCTCTTCGCGCCCGTCGGCGGTTATCCAGTAGTCCCACAGGATGCAGGCCATGCCCGTGTGGTCGGTCCACTCGCCCGACGCCGGCCGCCAGTCCGGCTCGACCCGGTCGAAGCGGTACACGTGCGCGCTGTCGCCGGCCAGCATCAGGCGCGCGAGGCGCACCTCGCCACCGATCGCGACCGCCTCGGCGTGCCCGTCCGGCAGGGGCTCGGGGTCTCGCCACACAACGCCCTCGTCGCCGATACGGGCGACGATCCACGGGCCCTCGCGCAGCAGCTCCAGGTCTCCGGACGCGTCCGCGATCGTGCACTCGCCGACCACCTGGCCTCGCCGCAACAGCCGCAGCGCGCCCTCGGCCGGGCGCAGCTCCGCCCGATAGCCCGGCTCCTGGCCGGCGCACGCACCGAGCGCCAGTCCGGCTCCGTCGCCGATCTCCCAGCCGCGCGCGATGACGCGCACGTCGCTCGGGGTGGTGAGGAAGTAGCGCACGACCGCGTCGCCGCTGCCCGGCAGGGCGATGATCCGCGGCTCGCCTGCCGCGTGCGCGCACCGCCACGTGCCGGACAGGCGCCGCCACAGGTCGCCGACCAGCCGCAACATGTGCTTCTCTTCGAGCGCGGGCACGGTCTCCCCGGTGCCGTCGGCGTCGCAGATGACCGCCTGGGGCTCACGGCCGATCTCGACGCAGCGCACGTGCTCGAACGCGGCCCGTCCGCCGCCGACGTAGACGCCGGCGCGGCCGGGCGCGATGCCCAGTGCCCAGGTGCTGTACACGGGCGCTCCGTCCAGCGTGCACTCGATCCGCCCGCCGACGAGGGTCAGCCCCATCGTGCCCTCGGCGGCGGGAGCCGGGCCCTCGCCGAGCTTCCGCGTCTCCCCGCCGATGACGCTGTGCACGTGCCAGGTGGGCGCGTCGCCGGCGGTCAGCGTGAACAGCAGGCCGCGATCGCCGAAGGCGTGGTGCGCCACGAGGCCGGCCGTCGCATTGCGGGTGGCCGTAACGCGAGCCGACACGCGGCAGTCGCCGAAGGGGCCGGCCCGCAACGCCGCCACCTGGGCGCCCGGTACGTGGCCGCGTAGCACGCCGTCCTCGATGGTCCAGGTGCCGCCGCGGAACTCGCAGGTCTCCGCCGCCGTGGCGAACGCCGGGATACCGGCCACGTGCAGCGGGCGCACCATGACGTCGTCGAAGCGGCTGCCTGCGGCGTCCGTGGCGCACAGTCCCACCCGCCCCGTGAGGCCCTCGGGCACGCGCGCGGCGACCACGGGCTCACCGTTGACGGCGCACTCGATCAGGCCGGTGGACACCTGCGCGGCGAGGCGGTACCACTGCCCCGGCGTCAGCTCCGCTGGCGCCGCCGCCAGCACCTCGCGAGTGCCGTGCGCAATGCGCTCGAGCCGAGCCTCCCCGGCGCCCGTGTCCAGCACAAAGGCGCACCAGTCGTCGGGCCCGAGCGCGTGCGGCGCCAGCCCGCCGCTGCCCCCCTCGAGCCGCACGGTGGCCTCGATTCGGTAGCAATCCCAGAAGTCGTAGCCGACCGCGGTCAGGCACTCGCCCTCGCCCGGCTCATACCAGGATGAGCCGATCGGGCGGTGGTCGCGCTCCTGCAGCGGGTCCCAGTAGACCCTGACCCGCCAGTCCCCGCGCAGCGTCTCCCACCGGCCGGGCACGTCCTCGACCTGGAAGAAGTCCTCGTTCAGGCGGATGTCGCTCAGCGGCTGCACCATCATCTCCTCGAGCCGCGCGCCGCACGTCGCCCAAGCGCCGGCCTTGCCGTCGAGCGGCTCCTCCACCAGGCAGTGCAGTAGTGTGGTGTCGCCGATGCTCGCGATGATCTCCGCGCTCCTGCGCCGGATCGTCAACTCACAGGCGCGACCGATCGGCGGCAGGGCGAACGCGCGGCGAGCCACCACGGTCACGCCGTCGGCCGTGACGCGATGAAGCTCGGTAGCAGTGCCGGTGAGTCTGAGCACCAGGCAGTCATCCGGCGCGCGCCAGCCCAACGCCACCAGCACCTCCGCCTGGTCCGCCGTGCGCTCCAGCGGCAGCCACATGATGAACTCAGGGGAGTCGATCAGGTCCGGCACGCGCTCCACCGGCACCCGCGCCGGCACGTCCGCGAGCGCGGGCGCCGCGAGAACCGCCACGAGGAGGGCCAGTTCGACCGTCGGTCTGCGTCTCATGCAGCGAAACACCTCATCGGATCGGCGTGTTCGGCCCTCGGGTTCGGATGACAGCATACCAAACCCCGCGCTGGTCCGCCAGTTCCGCCGCTTACGCCTCCCGCGGGCGCAGCACGACCTTGAGCGATCGCGGGTCGCGGGCGCGCGCCATCGCCTCCGGCGCCTCGGCCAGCGGGAACTCGTCGGAGATGATCGCGGCGGGGTCAATGCGCCCGCCCGCCAGCAGCGCTACCGCGCGCTCGTCCGTGAACGGGTTCGTGTACGAGCCCGCGATCGTGATCTCATCGCGGAAGATGCGGCGCGGCCGCAGAGGCACCTCGACTTCGTCCTCGCACACGCCGAAGAGGAGCGCCTTGCCGCCCGGCCCGACAATCTCGATGGCCAGCGCCGCGGTCTCGCCCAGACCGGCGGCCTCGATGGCCAGGTCGGCGGGCCCGCCCAGCGCGTCCACCAGCGCGGCGCCGATATCGTCCGCGTCGCTCGGGTCCACCGTCGCATCCGCCCCGAGCCGCTCCGCCAGAGCGCGCTTGCCCGCGTCCGGCTCGGAGACCACCGTGCGTCCGGCGCCGCGCAGGCGCACGAGCTGCGTCATCAGCAGGCCGACCGTCCCGCCGCCCAGGATCGCCACGCGGTCGCCGGGCGCCGGGCCCAGCACCTCGAGGCCGTGCAGGCAGCACGAGATCGGCTCCATGAGCGCGGCGTCGCGCAGCGGCAGGCCGTCCGGCAGTGGCACGCACAGCTCCGCGGGCATCGCGCACAGCTCGGCGAACCCGCCCGGCCGCGTCACGCCGACGGCTTGGGCGTTCTCGCACAGGTGGGGTGTGCCGCGGCGGCAGGGCCGGCAAGCGCGGCAGGCGAGGTTGGGGTTGACGACAACGCGGTCGCCCGGCGCGACAGACGAGACGCCCTCGCCGACCTCGCGCACGATGCCCGCGATCTCGTGCCCGGGGATCGCCGGATACTCCGCGTGGTAGGTGCCCTCGACGATGTGGTGGTCGGTGCCGCAGATGCCGCACGCCGCGACCCCGACCAGCGCCTCGCCGGGACCGGCGATGGCGTCGGGCACTTCGGTGACCTCGATGCGGCCCGGGCCAGGGACAACCGCCGCCAGCACTGTGCACCTCCGCGGTGGGGTCGGACTGCACGAGGATTCGCCGCGCGCCGTAGCGGGACCTGTTCCGGCGCGCGGTCCGGGTCGGGTTGCCGCCACCGGCAGGCTATCGGGTGAGCGACAGGCTCGTCATCATCCGCGCGCGGCCGCCGCCATCGCTGAGCGCCTCCACCTCGACGAGGTAGCGGCCCGATGGCGCCACGCTGCCACGCAGGTCACGCCCGTCCCACGGGATAACCGCGCTGCGTTGCGCCACGCTCGCGGTCAACTCCCGCACGGGCCTGCCGGCGATATTGCGCACGGTGGCGCGCACCTCGGCCGGTCGCGACAGCGTCACGTGGATGGCCGCGCCGTGCCCCGCGGGCACGGCGGCGACGCTCATGATGGCGAGCTGCGGCTCGAGGGCCGAAGCGAGCGACGGGCCGACAGCGGCCGGCCGGCTCTGCAGGTAGGGCACGAAGTTCACGGGCCCGAAGCTCGCGTCATCGGCGTGGTCGAGGATGTTGCGGGCGATCTCGGCCCGGTCCGTCGTGCCCCACCAGTTGCGCTGGGCCAGGATGGCGTGGTCGGTGTTGTTCGCCAGGTCGTAGATGCCGTTGTCATGCAGCCAGTTCCGGCCCGGGTTGACGCCCAAGTTGGCCAGGCTGCCCATCTGCGGCTCCGCGTCGCCAAAGATGCCGATGCCCCAGCGACCGTTGTCGTGGCTGCGGCAGCGTGCGATCAGCGGCACGGCTGAGCCGCCCAGGCGGATGCCATCCTGCCGGCAGTCCCTGAACTGCGAGTCGATCAGCCTGATGTAGCCGGGCGAGCGGACGACGAGGCCCGTCTCGGCGTGCCGGACGACGGCGTTGACCAGGCGTCCGGCGCTGTCCAGGATGAACTCGATGCCGCTCCAGTCGCCCGCAGCCGGGATGGGCTGCGCCGAGTCGAAGGTGACGGGGCTTGCCGTCTCGCCCGCGGCCACCAGGATGCCCGAGACGCTGATGCCGCCGCCGAGGACCTGGACGCCCGGGCGTAGCGACAGCCGCGCGGTCGCCCCCACGCGCAGATGGGTGGCGTTCGGGTCGGCGGTCAGGTCGAAGGGCACGCCCTGGGGGAGCCAGGCGTCGTCGTCGCGGATGTCCGGGTGCGTGCCGCAGGTCACGCCGATGGCCTGGCGACCGTTGCCCACGTACCGGTTGCCGTCGCGCAGCGCTTCGGCCGTGCTCGCGGCCAGCCGCGCGGGGTAGGCGCCGCAGCGCACGAACCGCGTGTCGCGCACCTTGGCGGTTGAGGCCGGCTGGGGTATGTGCAGGCCGTTGGCGCCGCAGGAGTCGATGATGCAGTCGGCGAGGTCCACATGCGAGTCGCCGCCGGCGAAGATGCCGTCCTCGGCGCACTCGCGCACGAGCGAGCCGGCCATGTACAGGTCGGCGTCGTCCACCGAGAAGCCGGTGCGCGCGTAGCCGACGGTCGCGACGTTGACGCGCGCCAGCGCCCCGTGCTCCAGCTCGATGCCCAGCCAGTCGCCCGGCTGAGCGGCCCCCTGCGGCTGGATGATCACGCGCGCGTCGGGCAGGCCGTCAACGAGCAGCCTGCCGCGCACCACGATCCGCCGCGGGGCGTAGACGCGGATGCCGGACTTGATGCGCAGCACCGCGCCGTCGGCGATGACCAGCTCGTCGTTCGGGGAGCCGACCGCGAGGTCGAGCGGCAGGCCCTGGTCGCGCCAGCAGTCGGTGTCCTCGATGTCATCGGCGGAGCCGCAGTCCACGCCCATCGCGTGGACGCCGTTGTGGTCGAAGGTGTTGCCGCGCCTGAGCATCTCGAGGCAGGTGGCCTTGACGCGCACGGGGTGCTCGCCGTTGCCCACGAACTGCGAGAAGATGACCGCGCCGTTGGGGCGGCTGGTCTGGATGTGCAGCCCGTAGCGCCCGTTGTTCTGGAAGCGGCAGTACGCGCACTTGATGAAGCCGTCGCCCCAGGCGTAGAGCCCGTCGCGCTCGGCCAGTCGCAGGTGGCAGTTGTAGAGCCGCACGTCGGCCGAGTCGGCCATGATGTTGTCCCGGGCCGAGCGGAACGTGCAGCGCTGGAAGCGCCCGGCGCTGCCGGGCGTGAAGTAGATGCCCCTCCAGGCGCCGATCGAGCTGTTGTCCGTGGCGCGAAAGACGATGCGCGTCCCGGCGGGCGACATGGCCGTAAGCGACCCGGAGACGGTGAGCCGGTGGTCGCCCCTGGCGATGACGCGCACGTCGGGCTTGACGGTCACGGCAACGCCCGGCTCGATGAGCACGTTCGAGCGCAGCTCCCACGGCGACCGCGCGGCGGTGAGAACCGTGTCGGTGTCGATGCGCTCCGGGAGCACGGCCGCGTGCAGGGCGGTCGCGGCGACGATCAGGACGAAGATGGCGCCTGCCGCGGCCGCGAGTGAACGCGATGCAGAGCGCGTAAGGTACGGGAACATCGGCACTACCCCCTCGGCCGTCTATGCCGGCGACGATCTCGCATTTCGCCGGCACGAGGTCAGGTCCTTCCACGCGGACCGTGAAGGAGCCCGGCCCGGCGGCGGCGAACCGGCGGCCGGCGCGCATGACCGAGCCGACAGCGAAGCGCGAAGGGAACACGGGCGGCGTGGACCAGGAGACGATGCTGCACCATCTGGAGGAACTCGCCAAGCGGCTCGGCGTCGAGGTGCGCTACGAGGCGGCCGCCGGCCGCGTCGGCAAGGGCGTGCTGCGTGGGCGGAAGATAGCGGTGATCGACGCGTCGCTGCGCGTGCATGAGCGTGTCGCGGCCCTGGCGAGCATCCTCGCCGACGAGCCGACCAACGGCGTCTACCTGCCGCCCGCCGTCCGCACGCGCCTCGAGGCCGGCAGGGCGGCGGACCCATCATCCGGCGACAATGGGAACGGCGCCGACCCTGAGGCCGACGCCGTATGATCGGGTATTGCCGCCCGTGTCGCGGTCTCAGCAGGGCTCCTCGCCCGCGAAGCACACCTCCGGCTCGAGCAGGACCCCGAACCGCTCATAGACCAGCGCCCTGGCCGCATCGATCAGCCTGATGACGTCCGAGGCCGTGGCGCCGCCGAGGTTCACCACGAAGTTGGCGTGCTTGGTCGATACCGCGGCGCGGCCCACGCGCATGCCCTTCGCGCCCGCCGCCTCCAGCAGACGACCGGCGTAGTCGCCCTCAGGCCGCTTGAAGATGGAGCCCGCACTCGGGCTGGAGACCGGCTGCGTGGCGCAGCGTAGCGCGATGGTGTCGCACAGCCTGCAGTGGATCTGCCCGGCGTCGCCCTCGGCCAGACACAGGCCCGCCCGCAGCACGGCGGCGCCGAGGGCGCGCAGGGCGCTGTGTCGGTAACCGAAGTCGAGTTCGTCGTGGGTCAGCCGCCGCACGTCTCCGGTGGCCGTCACCACATCGACCCACTCGGTGATGTCGCCGATCTCCCC
>JALGUI010000416.1 GCA_029820915.1 Candidatus Zipacnadia bacterium
GCGCGCCCGCACCTCACGCCCGAGTGGAACGCCGACCTGAGCGCCGCGCAGGCCGCGCAGGAGTACGTCATCGCGCCCGTGGACGGCGGCGGCTACGCGCTCATGGGCCCCGGGCCGCTGGGGACGCTCTACGCGGCCATGACCATCCTCGCCGCGCTCGAGATCGACGAGGGCGGCGTGCGCTTCCCCGGCTTCACCTGCCACGACTGGCCCGACATCGCCTGGCGCTGGGTGGGCGGCTTCCCGCACTTCGACAGCGTCGAGGAGCAGTTCGAGTGGTGCATGGAGCACAAGATCAACGTCGTCAGCTCGCCGGGCTTCTACCAGTACACGACCGGCGGCCTGGACACGCAGCTCGCGCAGAACCGCTTCGCGCGCGCCCATGGCGTGCACTCGCTCAACCTGCTCTTCGGTGACCTGGGGCTGAAGAACCGGCGCAGCTACCCCGACGGTGAGACCTACCTCTGCCTGGACGAGCGTGCGCCCAGCGAGCGCGGCTTCTGCGTCAGCAACGCCGCGCTGCTCGCCGAGAAGCAGCGGCTGCTGCGCGAGTTCGTCGAGGCCACCGAGCCGGGGGTGCTCTACATCCACTTCGTGGACGAGGACGACCTGCGCGCCGCCACCGAGATCTGGCTGAATCGCTGCGAGGACTGCCGCGCGCGCTATCCGAATGACCGGGTCGAGGCCGAGGACGGCAAGGCCGGCGCGCAGGCCGCGGTCTTCGACGCCATGTGCGACGCCATCTTCGCGGTCAGCCACCCCGACTCGGGCTACGATGCCGCGCGCGACTGCCTGGTCATCTTCGTCAGCGCGCCGTACACGGTCTGGAGCGAGGACGACGCGGCGTGGGATCGCGAGGTCGCCTACCACTGCACGGTCAGCCGGCTGATGCACCACGTGGACAACGTGCACTTCTGCATCCGCGAGAACGGGCTGCGCCGCGACAACAACGCCAGGCGCTGCCGGGAACTGGCCGAGGCATTGCGCACCCGCGGCAACGGGCATGAGGTGATGATGTACTTCCGCGAGGGCGACAGCCGCGACACCATCATCGGCTGGCCGCGGCGCATGCAGGTGCCGTGGCCGCTGCTGGCCTCGCCGGCGATGACCGCGTCCTTCGAAGGCGCGGGCTCGATTCTGATGGCGGGCAGCCCACCGGCGCTGCTGGAGGTCGAGTACGCGTGGAACCTGCACGGCGACGGCTTCTTCCTCGACCCCGCGACTGAGGACGAGTGGCGGCAGACCTACGTGGACCTCAGCCGGGGCGCGCTGCGGCCGGAGGAGATCTTCGGCGATGGCGGCTTCGTCGGGCGGATGCTCACGCACCTCTACGGCCCGGGCCCGGCGGCGCAGCTCGGCATGCTCTACCGGCCGCGCGCGATGGAGGCCGCCGGCGGCGCGCCGGTCCCGCCGGTGCAGGGGTCGAGCTGGCTGGCGATCGCGCGGGAGCCGTGGTTCGCCACCATCGCACCCGAGCGCCTGCGGCAGTACCAGGCGCTCTTCGAGGCCTGGCGCGGGCTGAACCTCGAGGCCGTCGCGGCGGCCGAGGCCGCGCTCGCGGCCGATGACCTGCGTCCCGCCGGCCGGCCCGATCTGCAGGCGACGCTGCAGGGCCTGCAGGTGGCCGCCGGGCTGCAGGAGGCGGCGGCCCATGCCTCCGGCGCCTACGCCTCGCTGCTTGAGGGTGACGCGGATGCGGCGGAGGCGGAGATGGCCGCGATGGCCGAGGCCTGCGACCGGGCGCGCGAGGCCGGGACCGGCCGCGAGGGCCGCACGGCAGAGATCGACGCCGAGGAGCGCGTCATGGCCGCGCACTACGAGGCGCTGCTCGCCGGCGCCGACCAGCTCCGGGAGATGCACGAGCGGCTCACCCAGGCATGGGAGTCGGCCGAATCCGACCGGGCCGCGCTGGCGGCTGAGCTGGCGGATGATGCCGCCGTCGACCCGTCGCGGCTGGCCGGGAAGACGATCGCCCTGGTCGGCGGCGGGGAGCGCAGCGAGATAGCGGCGCTGCTCGAGCCGCACGGCGCCCGAGTGGTGCCACTGCCCGCCGCGCCGGACCTGCCCGACGAGGCGTTGACGGCCGACGTGATCGTGCTGGCCGCGCGGTCGCTGTCATCCGCAGGGCTGGCGCGGCTGCAGGACTACGTCGCCGGCGGCGGGGCGGTGCTGCTGGGGAGTGCGACGCCCTTCTACATGGTCGGCAGCGACGTGGAACTGATGCGCATCGCTCTGTGGCTGGGCGCGGAGCGCTACGGGAACTTCGGCGGCGCTGCGGTGCCGGTGGGCGATACCGCGCTCACGCGGGGCATCGAGCCCGACGATTCGCTGCAGGGCACGGGCAGCTCGGCCTGCCTGTTCACGCCGCTGGGGGCGCTGCCGGTGCTGCGGCCCGCGAACAACGCGACGGGCATCTGCGTGCTGGCGCACCGCTTCGAGGACGGCCGCGTCGGCTACCTGTGGACCCTCGGCCTGGGCGAGGACCTGACCTGCGCACGCGCGCAGGTGCTGCTGCGCATGGCCGCGTGGCTGGCTGGTCCGGCTTAGCCTGTCCGCCCGACCACCATTCGCGTCACCGGCCCGCGGATGCCGAAGCAGTTGCGGCTGCGCGCCGCGATGGCGGCCCTGTCCTCGGGCACCGTCCACTCGAAGCAGGCGTCGGCGTCGCGCCAGTCGCCATCGCGCGTGCGCACCTCAAAGGCCTCGAAGTTGGGCGTGTCGGTGCGCAGCTCCACCGCCACGACGCCCGGCCGCTCGGTGGCCAGCAGCGTCATGCGCGTCTCGTTCACCGGCCGGTAGTAGTCGCCCGGGCGGTTGGAGGTCAGGCCGTACTCCGGCGACTCACGCGGCACCGCCTCGTCCTCCCACCACAGGTAGACGTCGCAGAAGTAGCTGCCCCAGCCGTGCGTCAGCTCGCCCGGAAAGGGCGTGTCGAGGAAGTTGTTGCGCAGCGCCGCCCCGAAGCGCCGGTAGCCCTCGAAGCTGCACTGCTCCTCCGGCTTGAGCGTGTCTCCGGTCACGGGCTTGCGCCGCGGGTACACGACCTGGATCTCGCGCGTGCGCCCCTGCTGCCACAGCCGCCGGATCTCCAGTGCATTGAGCGGCACGCCCTCATGCTCGAAGTGGCAGTTGCGCTCGGGGTCCTCGGAGTTGCCGGTGTCCATCAGCACCCACTTGCGCAG
>JALGUI010000417.1 GCA_029820915.1 Candidatus Zipacnadia bacterium
TTTCCTCGATCGCCCCGATGCGTCCCTCGCTCTCGCTGATGAAGCTGACGCGCAGATCACCGGCGCTCAGCACCGCCGCGTGCCCGGTGCCGCAGATGATCGCCGCAAGCGCGACCGTCAGCGCGCGCATGGTCCGCTCGTCTCCTCTGCCCGTTCGCCATGACTTCTGCAGAAACTTCGCAGCGACGGCTCCCCGTCCCTCCCACGGGGGCGCGCCTGCTTACTCTCATTGCGAGTCCGGACCATGCGCCGAGGGTCTCGGGTTCGGCAGGGACCACGCCGGACATCCGCGGTCGGGGGCCCGGCGGCGAGGGCGTCGCCGCGGTTCTCCTGCTGTCATGGAACCCGCACGGCGCGGGAGGGGTCATAGGCACCGGGGAGGGCATCGTGCGCATCCTGACGCGCGGGAAGTGATCGACGTGCAGGCAACGCACCGCTTCGTGCTGGCGGCTGCGCTGGTGGCGCCGCTCACGATTATCGGCTGCACGAGGACCAACCGGATCGCCGAGGCGCAAGTGGCGCCCGTGCAGATCGCCGTCGAGGAGTTCGATCCCCAGATGGCCTTCGAGAGCTACTACCGGCCGGTGCCCGTTGAGGTGGATGCCCGCATTCCCGGCTACGACCTGCCGCTGGACCTCTCGCAGGTCGTCAACGCCGACCGGGTCGAGTGGCTGCTCCGGTCGCGGGTGCGCGAGCTCCTTCAGCGCCAGGGCTTCGCGGTGCTCCACTGGCACGAGGAAGAGGACATCACCGAGATCTACGACTGGGCCGACGACAACGGCATCGCGCCCTTCGTGACGGTCGATACGCTGCTGCACCTCTACCACCTGCAGTTCGACCAGACCCTCAAGAGCATCGAGGAGCGCGAGTTCGCGCCGGCGATGATCGACTTCTCGCGCGCCATGATGGAGCTGTCCGCCGGGCAGCAGGCCTCGCTCTCCGGCGACCTGCTGGAGGCCGCGAAGCGCAATGTTGCCTACTTCGCGGTGGGCCTGCGCTGCCTGGACCCGGACGCCGACATCCCCGCCGATGTCCGCGAGATGGTGTCGGCCGAGCTTGACCTGATCGAGGCACACGCGGGCTTCGCCCCCAGCCCCATCTTCGGCTATGACGAGGACTACTCGCAGTACGTGCCGCGCGGCCACTACACCCGCTCGGAGACCCTCAAGCGCTACTTCCGCGCGATGATGTGGTTCGGGCGCCTGTCCATGCTGCTCAAGGGCGGCGAGGACGCCATCATCTCCGCCGAAGAGGCGCGCGTCCAGACGCTGCAGGCCTGCCTGGTCGCGGGCACGCTGCACCAGCCGGCCAACGCCGCGCTGCTCGACACCTGGAAGCGCATCTACGCCGTCACATGCTTCTACGTGGGCTTCGCCGATGACCTGACCCCGCAGGAGTACGCCGAGGCCATCGCGGAGGTCGCGGGGACCTCGTTCGAGTGGGCCGCGCTCGCCGAGCCCGACACGCTGTTTGCGCTGCGCAGCCGGCTCGCCACCTACCGCGCGCCGCAGATCTACGGCGGCACCGGCCAGGTCATGCTCATGCCGCCGTTCTCACCGGAGCAGCTCGACGAGCTGCTCACCGACACCATGGGCCTGCGCCTGATGGGCCAGCGCTTCATCCCCGACGGCTACATGATGCAGCAGCTCGGCTTCCCCAACGCGGGCGCCTTCACCGGCGAGGGCAAGCCGTTCTCGCTGGAGATGACCATGGGCGGGCCGCAGCGCGTCTTCCCGCGCGGCCTCGACGTGATGGCGGTGCTCGGCTCCGAGCGCGCCCACGCCATCCTGCAGGCCGAGGGCGACACCGCCTACCAGGACTACGAGGCCCAGCTTGCGAAGCTCCGGGGGGAGTTCGATGCGCTGTCCGACGCCGACTGGAACCGCAATCTCTACTACTCGTGGCTCTACGCTCTGCGCGCGCTGATCGCGCCGGTGGCGGAGGGCTACCCGAACTTCATGCGCACCGACGCCTGGCTCGACCGCACGTTGTGGGCCGCGCTCGCATCGTGGGCGCAGCTCCGCCACGACACCATCCTCTACGCCAAGCAGCCGTACATCCCGCTGGCGGGCGCCGCGCCGCCCGGGGAGGAGCTGCCGCCGCCGCCCGGCTTCGTTGAGCCGCGGCCGGAGTTCTACGCGCGGATGCTCGCGCTGGCGCAGATGACCCGCGCGGGCCTGGGGGAGATGGGTGTGCTCGACGAGCAGTCCGACGGCCGGCTGCGGACGCTCGAGGACATCATTCAGAAGCTGCTCGACATCAGCCTGACCGAGTTGCGCGGTGAGCCCATCAGCGAGGAGGACGCCGACTACCTCAAGTACATCGCCTATCGGCTGCGGCGCACCATTGAGGGCATCGAGGACGAGGAGGAGAAGAGCACGGTGGTCGCGGACGTGCTCACCGACACCAACACCGGCCAGGTGCTGGAGGAGGGCGTGGGCCACGTCAAGCTGCTGCTCGCGGTCTACCAGGTGCCCGACGGCCGTCTGGCGCTGGGCGCGGGGCCGGTGCTGTCCTACTACGAGTTCAAGCACCCGATGTCCGACCGGCTGACCGATGAGGCGTGGCGCGAGATGCTCCTGGCCGACCCGCCGGTCGAGCCGGCGTGGACGGGTTCGTTCTACGTGCCGTCGGGCCGGTAGCCGGGCCGCAGTGGGCCGTTCGCCGGTCCGGCGCCTTACCGTGCGCCGTGCCAGTCGGCGATCTTCTCGCCCAGCGACCAGTACTCGCCGTAGAACGACCACACGGGGCTGGTGCGCTCGTAGGCGATGCGGTGGCCGTCGAGGATGTCCTCGTCGATCCACGCCAGCACGGCCTCGCCCATCACCCAGTCGTGGTTGCCCAGGTGCGCGACCTGCACGATTCGGCACTCGATGCTCACCGGGCACTCCTCAATCAGCGGCGAGACGATCTCGCGCGCGGGCTGCGGCGTCCAGCCCAGGTCCTCGAACTTGTTGGTGCTGCGCCCCGAGACGCGGCCGCAGTAGTCGGCGCCGGCGAGCTGCTCGACGTGCGGGATGTTGACGCCGAAGTCGCCGGTGCGCTTGATCAGCTCGTAGGAATACTGGTTCACGCCCATAGCGAAGCCGATGATCCACGGGCGCGCGCAGCACACGCTCGACGCGCCGATGGTAATGATATTGGGCTTGCCGGCCTCGTCCACGCAGCTC
>JALGUI010000418.1 GCA_029820915.1 Candidatus Zipacnadia bacterium
GTGTTGTAGCGCGTGGCGATGAGCGCCTCCAGCCGCCCGTCGCCCGTCACGTCGTGCAGCACGATGTCCAGCGACGGGTGCGCCCAGTTGAGTGACCGCCAGAGCACCGTGCCCTCGTGGTCAAGCGCGTAGGCGAACCAGTTGGAGGCCCCGAAGACCACCTCGCCCAGCCCGTCTCCGTTGATGTCACCGGCCGCGATCACGTCAACCTGGCCGCTCGCGGGCTCGATCTCGGGCACGTACGGATCCCTCGGGCAGTCGGTGACCCACAGCTCATCGCCGTCGGCGCCGAAGCAGTGCACCTTCTGATCGCTCCCGCCCACGATCACCTCGGGGCGACCGTCGGCGTCGAGGTCGAAGACGTCCACGCATTGGCCGTGGCCCGTGCCGACCGGCCGGCGCCACAGCACCTCGCCGCCCGCGTTCAGGGCCAGCACCTCGCCCCCCACGCAGGCGATCACTTCCGCGGCGCCATCGCCGGTGAGGTCGGCGGCGGTCAGCACGTGCACCGGCTCGTCGAGGACGTCGATGCGCTCGGCGATGGTCGCCGGGCGCTCGAAGAAGCGCATCTCGCGGACAGCCGTCCGGGCGGTGTTGAAGCCGGTAATGAAGAGCCGCAGGCGCGTGGTCTCGACCGGCTCGAAGCTGTGCACCCACGTCGCGTCGCCGTCGCGCTTCTCGATGCTGTCGTCGATGGAGATCCAGTCCTCGCCATCCCAGTACTGCAGGTCGTTGCCGTCGTCGGCGGGCTGGTACATGTCGCTGTAATGGTGGTACCAGGCCTGAGCGACGGTCTGCGGCTCGTCCCACTCGACGCCCAGGTCCTTGGGCAGGTTGCTCGCGTGCGCCGCACTGCTGCCCACCGCCGAGTATGTTTGCGGGTCCCCATCGGTGGCGCTGCGCGCGCCGCAGCCCGCCTGCGCCTCCGTCCAGGCGCTCGCGGCGCCCAGCCGGGCGAGGTTCACCAGCTCCTCGCCGTCGGCGTCCACAAACACCTCGCGCGTCTCCTCGCGCTGCGCCTCGTGGCGGAACAGGGCCTCCGCGCCTGACTCCACGGTCGCCGCCCGCGCCGCCAGAACGTCGCGCTTGCGCCGCGCCAGCCGCTCCCACGCGGCGTCGAACTCCGCCGCCTCGATGGCCGCGCGCGCCGCAAAGCGCAGCTCATGCTCGCCCGCGTCCAGCGCCAGTACCAACATCCCGTCCTCGACCTGGCCGCCGGGCGGCGCCCCATCGACGGTCAGGCCCTCGACCAGATCGGCCGCCAGCCGCACACTCGCCGGCTCATCGGCGACGATCATGCCCTCCCCCGCCGCCAGGTCGAGCTGCAGATCCACCGCGGGCTCGGCCTCGAAGAGCAGGGCCGGCTCGGGCCACGACAGGCTGCGGCCGTCGGCGAGGCAGAAGCGGGTGGGCGTAATGTGGTAGCCCGCTGCGTCCACGACCGGGAGCTGCGGCTCGTGGAGCACGCCCGCGCCCGCGCAGGCGACGCCGTCGGGGCCGCTGATCAGCGCCGCACCGTCCCCCGCGCGCGCGATCTCGAACGGGAAGTCGTCCTCGCCCGCCGGGCAGTAGAGCAGGTTCAGGAAGCTCAGACGGTCGCCCGCCTGGAGCTCGGCGTTCTGATTCTCGAACAGGCCGTGGCGACCCGCCGCCGGCGGCGTCACGCCGCGCCGCTCCCAGGTGGGCAGCCCGTCCGTCATCAGCGCGAAGCGCTTGCCGTCCTGCCGCACCAGCACGCGGTCGGCGTCGGTCTCCGGCTCTCCTATCACGCGGAAGATGCACTGCAGGCCGTAGTCACCGGCCTCGCGCGCGGTCAGGTCATCGACCACCAGGAAGTACCGCTCCTTCGCCCAGATGACGTTGCGGCTCCAGTCCATGCCGTTGTAGCCGCGCACCGATGTGCGCGTCATGCCGACGGCCGGCAGGTCGGCGCGCGCATCCAGGCCGGTCAGCCGCGGTACCGGCTCGAAGAGCCCGTCGCGGAAGACCGCCACCGTATTGTGCTCGGTGGTGTCGGGGACGAAGTAGCCGCTGTCGAAGACCCACAGCTTCCCCTCGTCGGTGAGGCTGATGATCGCGTTGCCGTCGGGGTGCGAGTGGTAGCCGTGCGACTGCCCACCCAGCAGCAGGTACTGCTCGCTTTCGGCGAAGCCGTTGCGGAACGAGATCTTGTCGAAGCAGGAGTCCCGCTCGGGATCCTCGCCGGAGCGCAGCAGCTCGTCGGTCGTGCTCACCCCCGTGGCGAGCACGTCGTCACGGTTGTCCCAGATCCAGTCCTCCAGCGGCAGCACGTACACCCCGAGCAGGTCCGTCGGCTCAACCGGCTCGATGTCGGCTACCCGGAACGAATGGCCCAGGTACTCGCCGCCGGTGCCCTCCCCCGCCATCTTCTCGCGTATCCACACGTACCGCCCGTCGCGGTAGTACCAGGCCAGCACGGACATGGGGTCCGGGAAGTGCGCCGAGCCGGTGAGCGAGCTGATATCCCCGAAGCCCGCCAGGCTCCCCAGGTTGTCGGTTATCGTCATGGCGTAGTCGGCCATGCGACGCGCCTGGCCGGACTCGAAGTAGACGTCGAAGTCGGGCTTCTTCAGCACGTAGTGCAGGATGTCGATGACCGTCATCGAGCCGTAGCCGGGGCAGTCCTCGCGCGACTTCCAGGTCATCTGGTTGGCGAAGTAGGTCTCCACGTTCTCGAGCAGCCGGCCGTTCACGCTGATGCCGTAGTACTTATCGAAGTAGCGCGCCGCCGACCACGCCGTGCGGATGTTCCAGTTGTTCCCGTGCGGCACCGCCGACGGCTCGACGTCGGTGCGCGCGTAGTTGAGCTTGCCCGCGAACTCGTACATGAACCGGCTGAGCGCCTCGCGGTCCCCGTCGGTCCACGCGTCGCACTCCTCGACCAGGTCGAAGAGCGTCGGCAGGTAGATGACGCCGCGCGTGTCGCCGATCTCCGCCATCCCCGCCACGATCTCGGCCAGCCGGTACAGCGCCTCCCTGGCGATGATGGCGTGGTTCGGATCGCCGGAGCGGTGGTAGTTCTGCAGGCCGCTGCTGGCCCGCTGGCCCACCGAGCGGAAGTTCTCGCCCGGCAGACGTTCGCGGATGCTCGCCAGCGCCGCCTCGGTCAGCGGGCCCGCCACCGCCGGCCCGGCCACGCCACCGCCGGCCCGGCCACGTCCACCGTGTGCCCGATGGCGATGTCCGGGCCCTCGGGCAGCAGCTCGACGAAGCGCTCGACCGCCCGCTCGATGCCCGCCAGGTCGCTGCCGCCCAGGAACACCCCGGACGCGCCCGTGCCGTACGGGTCGTGCACGGTGCGCAGCTCGTGGCCACCCTCGCCGGGGTAGAGCGCGTCGGAGCACACATAGTGCCCCAGGTAGAGCGCATCGACCGCGGCGCTGTCGCCCAGGCGGCCGAGCAGGATGAAGCCGCGGCCCTCGGTCCACGCCTCGGGCATGGCCTGCTCGGGCGGGATGATGGGCAGCTCGGCGCCGCCG
>JALGUI010000419.1 GCA_029820915.1 Candidatus Zipacnadia bacterium
AAGACCTTGCGGTAGATGTCGGCGATCTCGCCGCGCGGGTCGATGGCGACCGCGGAGTTGAAGGGCTTGCCGCCCGGATTCGCCTCCGGCATCCCGCCGACGACCCACGCGCCGCCATCGACCGCGGCCTGGCACAGCGCTTCGGTGGCCGGGCCGGGAATCGGCTGCGCCGCAGTCGCCACGTCCTGCGCCAAGCCCGTCAAGGCCATCTCCGGCAGCAGGACCAACTCGGCGCCCTCTGCGGCCGCCTGGCCTATGAGGTCGAGGGCCTTCGCCAGGTTCGCCTCGTGGTCGGTGGGCTCAACGCGCATCTGGGCAACGGCAATCCTCGCCATGCGGATCGCTCCCTTCGCTCCTGGCCTATGAGGTCGAGGGCCTTCGCCAGGTTCGCCTCGTGGTCGGTGGGCTCAACGCGCATCTGGGCAACGGCAATCCTCGCCATGCGGATCGCTCCCTTCGCTGTCACTCGGCCTCCACTTCGCGCTGCGGCAGGCCGGCACCTCGCGCGCGCGGGAGGCCACGCGCATGGCCGCACCGAAATCCGCCTCGACCTGAGCCGCGATGCCGCATTGAGAGGGAGTGCACGGTCCATGCGAACTGCTGCAGCAGTGCTGATCTGCCTGACCGTCCTCGCCATCCCTTGCCGGGCGCAGCCTCCGTACATCGGCGACTACGACGCGGAGCTGCGCGACGGCGAGCACGTGGACTGCGCGCTGATGGTCGAGCGCCTGCAGGAGCTCGGCGCGAACACCTACATGTGGCTTATCTGGCACAGCCCCAACGACTGGGAGGACCTGCACGAGTTCCTGCCCCTGGCCGCCGAGGCCGACATCACCGTGTGGGTCTACCTGGTGCCACCGTCCGAGACCGCCGCGCTGCACGAGCAGTTCCCGTACTCGGAGCCCTTCCGCCTCGATTACGTCCGCTGGGCCGAAGAGATCGCCGGGCTCTCGCTGGAGCACGACAACCTGGTCGGCTACGTGATCGATGACTTCTGGGGGAACGTGACACCCAGGTGGTTCACGCTCGAGTCGATTCAGGAGATGATCGACGCCGGGAGGGCGGTCAACCCGGAGATCAAGTTCTACCCGCTGATGTACTTCAACCAGGTCGGGCCGCGCTTCGTGCACATGCTCGGGACGGTCGTGGACGGCGTCGTCGTGGCCTACCCGCGCAATCGCGAGGCCATCGAGCGGATCCTGCCTTACCTTAGGGGCGAGTTCGTTGTCCCGCCGCAGGGGAGTATCGTGCACCCGTGGGACACGCCCTCTCAGGCCGGAGACTACGGGTTCCTGGAGCAGACGGTGCGCGTCCTCGATCCGGACACCGCTTCCCTGCGCTTCGCTTTCGGCGACGACTTCGATGGCCCCACCGAGGGCTACCACGTCATGCAGGTCCGCGTTGACGACGAGGTGGTCTGGGAGGAGGACGTCGCTGGCGAGGACGAGGGCGAGGTGACCGTCGATCTGTCGGAGCAGGTGGCCGATCGCGACGAGGTGGTGCTCTCCTTCGGCGTCTTCGACCGGCAGGGCGTCGGCAACTTCGGCGTTGTCGCGGTCTTCTCTGGACTCGAGGCGGAGGGCATCGAGCTTCAGGACACCGACGTGCCGGACGCGTGGCGCGAGGACCTTCGCGGCAGCTTCGTCACGTCGGCCACGCCGCGGTACGAGCCCGAAGAGGAGATCGACCTGCCGCTCATCGTGATGCCGGCGGGATCACGCGGCGCGTACGAGAAGCGCAACGGCGAGGCCGCGGCCGCCGAACTGATCGCGGCGAAGGTGCGCATGTGCCTGCAGCTCATCCAGGAGGGCGCGATCGAGGGAGTGGTCACCTACTGCCTCGACAAGAGCGAGGGCAGCGAGGACCTCGAAGCCGTTCGCGAGGCCGTCGCCACCTTCTACGACGGCACGCTCGAGCCCGCCGGGCCTTGAACGTTGGCCTCCCTCGAGCTGTCCACCGGGAGGCCCCCGCTGCGTTGGCGGCGAACCCCCCCCTCGCTTCACACAACACCGGAGGTGAGCACCATGCGCATCCTCACCGTCTTTCTGACGATCATCATCGCCGTCGGAGCGTGGGGCGCTCCTGAGTTCACCGTGCTCGACGGCGACAACCAGGCCGTGATCGTGCACGAGAGACTCGCCGAGGGCGAGACGATCAAGGCGTACCAGGACCTCGCGAAGTACCTCAAGCTCGCGACCGGACGCGACTTCGCGGTGGTGTCGGAGCGCGATTACGACCCCGCGGACGGCGCGCCGATCTACGTCGGGATGTGCGGCCCGGTCAAGGCCGCGCTGGGGATGGAGCGCTACGGCATGGACCGCGACGCCTTCGCGGTCATCGTCACCGAGGACGCGGCGATGCTCGCGGGGGCCGCGCCCTGGTCTACCTTCTGGGCGGTCTGTCAGTTCCTCGAGGACTACGTCGGCGTGCGTTGGCTGATCCCCGGGCCGCTGGGGGAGGATGTGCCCGAGCGCGACACGATCACGGTGCCGACCTGCCGGCAGGTCCACAGCCCGGCGATCCTGTCGAGGCTGTGGAGCGGCGCGGGCTACGGCGGCGACTGGAGCCTGCGCCAGCGCATCCACGGGCGCTACGCCTTCCACCACAACCTGCTGCGCGTCTTCCCGCCCGAGCTGTTCGACGAGCACCCGGAGTACTTCCCGGTGCATGGGGACGAGCGCTACCGTCCCGGCCCCGACGACCATAGCTGGCAGCCGTGCATGACCGATGAGGGCGGCATCCAGCACGCGGCCGACGTCGCGCGGGCCTACTTCGAGGCCAACCCGCGGGCCGAGTCATTCTCCTACGGTATCAACGACGGCCACGGCTACTGCGAGTGCGAGGGCTGTAAGGCCGTGGACCGCCCGTTCCCGGAGTGGCACGGCTTCTCGGGCGACAAGTCGTACCTTTACTACACGTGGCTCAACCGGGTCGCGGAGAACCTCGAGGTGGACCACCCGGACAAGATGCTGGGCTGCCTCGCCTACTCGGCGGTGATCCTGCCACCGCCGGGCATGAAGCTGCACCCGAGCATCATCCCTTACCTGACCAGCAACCGCTCCGACTACTGGGACCCGGCCTTCCGCCACCAGGACGAGACGATGCTGGCGCGCTGGGCGGATGCGACAAACCAGATGGGCATCTACGAGTACGGCTACGGCATGGGCTTCGCGATCCCGCGCATCTACAACCACCTGTTCCAGGACGCCATCCGGTTCGCGGTGGACCACAAGGTCAAGGGCTTCTACGCCGAGGTCTACCCCAACTGGGGCCTGGACGGCCACAAGCTCTACGTGATGTCGCGCATCCTGTGGGACCCGGACGTGGACGTGGACGCCATCACCGATGACTGGAACGAGCGGATGTTCCGCGAGGCGGCCGAACCGATGAAGCAGTACTTCGCGCTGTGCGAGCGCGCCTGGCGCGAGAACAACTTCGGCCACGGCCACTGGGCCTACCGGCTCGCCGCCGACCCGGCGCAGTTCCGCATCTTCCCGCC
>JALGUI010000420.1 GCA_029820915.1 Candidatus Zipacnadia bacterium
CGCGTCGGGGAGCAGGAAGGCGTTGCCGTCACCATCGAGGACTTCCCGAACCCTCTGGCGCCGTACGCGTCGATACAGGAGGTGCGGGAGCTGTTCGACGCGGCGCCGGGCTTGGGGCTGACCTTCGACAACGGTAACTGGGTCGTCGGTGGCGACGATCCGGTCGAGGCCGTGCGCGCGTTCGCGGCCGAGATCGTCAACTGCCACGTCAAGGACTGGGAGCCCGACCCGCACCGGCGCCGCATCCAGTTGCCGGACGGCTCGTGGATCCGCGGCGGCCTGCACGGAGAGGGGCTGCTCGACCAGCGCGCGATCCTGTCGGCGCTGCTCGAGGTCGGCTACGACGGCTACCTGGCGTTCGAGTACGAGGGCGTGCTCGACCACCTCGAGGCCACCCGGCGTGGCATGCGGTACCTGCGTGCGCTCGCTAACGAGCTGAATGTGGCACGCTGACCGGCAGGAGATTCCGTTCGCGCGTCAAAGGAGTGGGTAAGGGGAGACCTAACTCTGGGCCGGCGACGGGGCGCAATAAGAGAGAGGGGAACGCATCAGATGCGAGCGATCACGAGTGTCACGCTTGTCGGAGTAATCGGCGCGCTGCTGCTGGGTGGCGGCGCGTTCGCGCAGGATGACACGGGAATTGCCCCGGTGGACATCGTTAGCGAAGGGGAGACGATGTTCCAGGCGGTGTCGGACAGTGACTTCGAGGGCGCTTACGCCCACCAACGAGCTTGAGGAGCGCTCGGCAGAGGAGATGTACTGGATTGGCATGGCGCACATGTACCTGATGGCGCAGAGCTTCGAGGCCGCCGTGCAGTCCGGGCTCTCGGGTGAACGAGCGGAGTTCGCCGCGGACATGGCGAGTTGGGTGACGAACCCCGTCGAGGACGTGCGGGTGGTCAGCCACGGCGAGCAGATCGAGTTGACCGACTGCCTGGTGCCGGGCCAGACGGTCATCTTCGACTTCTTCAGTAAGTACTGCCCCCCGTGCGTGCAGCTCGCGCCCTACATGGAGGAGCTGGCGGAGAGCCGCGACGACGTCATGCTGGTGACGGTGGACATCAACCGCCCCGGCGTGCGGGGCATCGACTGGGAGTCGCCGGTGGCGCGGCAGTTCGCCCTGCGCAGCATCCCGCACCTCAAGGTCTATGGCCCGGACGGGGCGCTTGTCGCCGAGGGCGACCAGGCTCGCGCCATGATCATCCAGTGGCTGCAGGACCTGGAGGGGTAGTGGGAATGCGCGGAGAACAGCAGGCCGGGCGTCCGGCCCGCCACGACAGGCCCCCGGCCGCACCGGCCGCCCAGACGGCCGGTGCGGCCTTGATTCGCGTCGGGGAGGACGCACTCATGATCCGCGTGCTTCGCCGCGATGGCGCGCTCGTCGCGCTTGCCTTCGCCACGTCGGTCCGGGCGAGTTCGGCTTCCCGGCCACCGGCGGCTTCAGTAGCGACCGCAACGACCGGCGGCACGAGGTCCTGCGCGGGCCCGACGGCGAGCCGCTGGTCATCGAGCTCGCCGTAGGCGAGCACACGCTGCGCGTGACGAACGTGGATGGCACCGGCATGAACCTGGACTACGTGCTCCTGACCGCGGCAAGATAGCGACGGATCGCGACCACTCGGAGGCGCGAGCATGGCCGAGAAGCGGACCTGCCCGAAGTGCGGGGCGGAGGTCTACGCCTCCGACGACGTATGCATGGACTGCGGCGCCACGTTGGCGGCGGCCCGGCAGGAAGACGATGAGCCCCGGCAGTCGGCGGCCGGGCCCGAGGCGCCACGCGAACCGTCGAAGCAGCCGCCCCCGGCGATTCGCTGGCTGTGGGTGCCGCCGCTGCGCTCCGCGACCCGCTACCCGGTCCTGCGCATCTACCAGTACGTGTGCATGGTCTCGGCGTGGGGGAGCCTGGTCGCGGGGATCCTCGGCGCGGCGCTGGCGGTCGTCGGGTGGCTCGGTGTGCGGTCCGACATCGGCGGGGTGCCCGCCGACCTCGACCTCGTCGCTCTGGCCGTCGTCGTTGGCCTGGCGGTGCTCTGGTCTACTTTCTGGGCCTTCACGCTGCGCGCCGTCGTGGAGGGCATCCAGGTCTACCTGGACATCGAGGAGAACACGCGGCGCACCTCCGAGGCCGTGACCGAGCGCGCGGCTGAGGCGGCGTAGCCTCCCCCGCCCGTCACCGCCCCACGGGCCCCAAGTCCTCCACGTAGACGTCGTCGAACCAGGCGGTGTCGGGGGACTCGACGTTGTAAAGGTAGAGCGTCGCGCGCGACAGGTCGTCCGGAGTCTCGAACTCATACTCCAGCGTCTGCCACTCGTCCGGCCGCGCCGCGTCCATGTTCTCGCGCACGATCGGGAACTCCGTGCTCTCGCCATACATCGTGATCGCCGTGGAGTGAACGCGCGCCGTGAAGCCGCTGCGCCGCGCCTGCACCTGCAGCCGATAGCGATGCCCCGGCTCCAGCCACAGGCGCTTCGTCACGTGCTGATAGCCCTCCATCGACGGGCCCAGCTCCAGCACGCGGTCCCCATGCACGGCCAGGTCACTCTCCACTCCCAGCGCCTCGAAGGAGCCGTCCAGCGCGATGGGCAGCGCCAGGAAGTCGCGCGCGATGGCCGGCCGGCCCTCGCGCTCGATGCTTGCGCGCAGCCGCACCGTGTAGTAGTGCCGCCGCGGGCTCTCCACCGGGAACTGCAGCGTCGCCGCCTCGGCGGGCGCGAGGGAGAAGGGCAGTTCAGTCTGTGCAAGCGGTAGGGACCCGCGTGCAGCGTCCGTCTCGTCTTCGCGCGGCTCAGGGAAGCCGAGGTTCTCGAGGCGACAGACGCCGGCCTGGGCCTCGCCGGACAGGTTCATCAGCGTCACTGCGACGTGCGGCTCGCCGTGGCGGACGAGGCGGCAGACGGGCCACACGGTGTCGGCCTCGCCCTCGGCGCCGACCAGGAAGAGCTGGGCGGCCTGCGACGCGGGCGCGGTGAAGCTCACGATGTCGCCGTCGCGCGCGAGGTCGAGCGCCCCCGCCTCCCCATCGATGGTCACGAAGAAGCCGTGCGTCACGCCGCCGATCTGCGCGCGCGCGGAGGAGCGCCCGTCGAAGGTGACGGTGACGCCCTCGAGCAGATCGCGGTTCACCAGCGTCATCACCGCGCCCCGCGGCTCGTCCTCATGCTGGAGCCAGCGCACCTTCACGCGCGGGTCGGTCACTGTGAGTCCGACGGTGTCCATGAATCGCGCCTCGTAGAGCCACGGCGTGAAGGCGCGGTGCAGGTTCAGGAAGCGGATGCCGTCCGCGGCGGGCATGCCGACGAAGTCATAGCGCATGCCCTCGAGGAAGGTCTCGGCGTAGCGGTCGATGGCCTCGCCGCCCGAGCCCGCGTTGGCGAGCCCGTGGATGAACACGCGGTCGGGGAAGGTGTAGCGCATGACGTTGCGCGCGCCGCGGTAGACGCCGGAGCACATCGACGCGCAGTACAGGCCGGGCAGGTCGCCCATGCCCTCCATGGTCGGGGCGTAGTCGGGGAAGACCTCGCGCGCGCCCTCGACGACCGTGCGCGCGATGTTCAGCCGCCCCATGCCCCACGAGCCCTCGCCGTTGTGGCCGCGCCGCGGGTCGTAGCTCACCTCGGCACCGCCGGTCCCGAGCACGTCGATGTAGCAGGCGTTGCAGCCCCAGTCGCGCGCGTAGCGGTCCACGATCCACTCGCGCAGGAACTCCCACCACTCGGGGTCATTGCACCACACC
>JALGUI010000421.1 GCA_029820915.1 Candidatus Zipacnadia bacterium
GCGGGCCTGCGCGAGGTCCTCGTCTACGACGGCCCGCGGCTCGTCCGCCGCTTCCTGCCCGGCGGCGCGACCGAGTTCGAGCGCGAGATCCCGCTCACCCACAACCAGCAGAAGGACCTTACGCTCGTGGCCATCGACGCCGATGGCCGCACCGCGTGGGGCGGCGAGCTGCTTGACCGCAGCCACCTAATGGAGCACGTGTACTGCAGCGACCGCATGAACACGCTGTCCTACGCCTGCCTGCCCTCGGACGGGCCCTACGGCTCCACCGTCGGCATCTGGCCGATGCCGGTCATGGCCAAGGGCCCGCTCACCGACAACCTGTTCGTGGGCCTCAACCAGGACATGTACCGCTTCCCCGGCTACGACGGCCAAGCCGAGCGCCACCTGCTCCTGTCGCCGAAGGTGTACGTGCACACCGAAGGGGGCGTCGAGGGCGGCCGCGTCAACCGCCGCATCCTGCGCCCGCTGGCCACCGCCGACGTGTGCATCGAGGAGACCACCTTCGAGCACCGCTTCCCTGACGGGGTGGGCGTGTGGAATAGCTGGAACAACCTCGGGCCGCTCGAGCCCATGCAGATCTTCAAGGGCCGCCTGCGCTACACCACCTTCACCCACCCCGGACACCTGCCCGCGCCGGTGCTGGTCGATGGCGAGATCGAGATGTTGCGCGACGGCCGCTTCGTTGACACTCGCCCGCTGCCCGTGCACGTCGGCTTCGCGGGCGCCCCCTACGCCGACGCGGGGTACTCGACGTGCATCATCGCCCACACCGGCGAGAGTGATGTCACCTTCGGCATCAACTACGAGGACCGCCCGCAGCTCATGCGCTGGCGCGCGCCCTTCCCGACCGGCGCCTACGGCTACTTCTATCACTCGCTCTACGGCCCCGGCGGGATGTTCAGCCTCACTGATGCCCTCGAATGCCACTACGTCGGCGCGCCGCTGTACCGCGTCAACATGGGCCTGCCCCTCGGCGGTGAGCAGTTCTCGGCGGGCGACCGCTTCGAGTTCCGCTACATCGCGTTGGCGGGCGGCTATGACGCGCTGCCATCGAACCTGCTGGCCGAGCGCTTCCGCGACCTGCTGGGCCTCGACGGCTCGCCCGGCTACGCCATCGAGTGCGAGAGCGGCGCCGTCTCCTCCACGCTCTATGCGCTGACCATCGACGGGCGGGGCGTGGGCTTCGCGGGGACCATCACGCCGAGCGAGAGTCTGCCCGCCATCCTGCCGGTCATCGTCGAGGGCTTGCGCGACAACTGGTGCTCCGTCCTGTACGATCGCGAGACGCGCCTGTGGCGGCCCATCGCCATGCATGAGGGCGCCGCCTGGGCGCACCTGGACTTCACCGCCGACCGCCCCGCCCCCGCCCGCCTCTTCGTCGGCCACCCCTTCACCTGCGACCGCCCCGAGCTGTTCCTGACGCTCGTGCAGACCGGCGAGGCGGAGTTCACGCTCGCCGTGCACAACCCGACCGACGCCGAAGTCGCCGCCACGCTCACGCCTGCGCCGTGGTTCGACCTCATCGCCGACGAGCAACTCCAGGCCACCGTCCCCGCGGGCGACAGCGTCGTCGTCGCCATCGCGAGACAGTGACGCAAGCGGCAATGCCACCAGGATCCCGACCCCGCGGGGCCGGCGCCTGTCCATGCTGTTTCTCTTGCTGTTCTCCGTTGCTCGCAACTCGCGACTCGCCGCCATCGCCGGAGGCGACACCATGCTTAACCGACTGCTCCAGCAGCACTACCGCGCGCCGAACAACGGCCGCCAGGTCGTCACGCTGCCCAACGGCCGCCGTGCCGTGCTCCGCCACGACCACCCCTGGAAGCTCTCGCCCGCAACCTTGCGGGTGTCCGATGGCCACGCGCCCGCGTGCATCGACGATCTCCGCCCGGTCCCGGGCCCGCCTCTGCCCGACGCCGCCCTGGGCGCCTGCATGGCCATCGACGCCGAGGGCCTTCTGCACATCGCCTGGTCGGCCGAGCGCGGCGTCGAGTGGACCTGCTGCCCGGCCGCCGAGATCGAGGACGCCGCCTCCTGGGCCGAGCCGCAGCTCATCGTCCCGGCCGAGGGCGCCTGGCTGGGCGACATCGTGAGTGCCGGCGAGCGCCTGCACCTCACCTTCCGCCTGCCCGTGGGCGAGGCCCGCGATGCCCTCGGCCTGGCCGTGCGCGCGGGTGGCGGATGGGACACCCACCTGCTCGCGCAGCCCCGCCCGATCTACCCGCCCGTCGCCGGCCTCGGCCCGGAAGGCCACCTGCACCTGGCATGGCACGACGTCCCCGGCCGCGCCTGGTACGCCCGCATGGCCCCCGACGGCTCGGTGATCGACGGCCCGCTGGTGGTCGATGACTACGGCCGACAGCCCGCCATCCTCTCCCTGGGCGAGGGAGCGCTCATCGCCTACGAGGACGACTACCCGCACATCCACTGGGCGCTGGTCGAGGGCGAGCAGGTCGTGCGCCGCGAGCACCTGACCATGCTCCACCCGTGGTTCACCGGCGACCTGTGCCACTCGCCCCAGCTCGCGCGCGACCGCCACGGTGTCATCTGGCTCGTCTTCGCCGACAACACCCGCGGCTGCACCTTCTGGACCCGCTGGCTCGGCGACGGCTTCAGCGACGTCCACAACGGCCCCCGCCTGTTCGTGCGCCCACCGCACTTCGACGTCAACCTGCTCTCCTTCGCGCGCCTGTCGGTGCAGAAGGACGCGCGTCGCTCCCCCGACATCGGTCTGCTGATGCATGCTGAGCCGCCCGCCCACGTCATCGACTACCGCACCCTCTCAGTCTCCGATCACCCCGAGCCCGGCGATCCGGTCATGTTCTTCGACCTCGCCGAGGTCGCCGAGGCCGACGCCCTGGAGCTCCGCCTGTGTGCCGCTGAGAAGCACCCGGCGAACCCGCTCATGGACCTCGGCGCGCCGGGCGACTTCGACTGCGACCGCGTCTTCAATCACGGGGCGGTGCTGCACGACGGCGATCGCTTCCGCATGTGGTACGGCGGCGTGCGCTTCGAGCCGCACACGCATGTCCCCTGGTGGGACACCATCCGCGGCGGCTACGCCGAGAGCGACGACGGCATCGCCTGGGAGCGCGTCGAGGTCGGCCTGGTCGAGGACGGCGGATCGACCGCCAACAACATCGTC
>JALGUI010000422.1 GCA_029820915.1 Candidatus Zipacnadia bacterium
CGCCGCCGACATCGTCGGCGACGACGCGCCGGAGGTCCTCGTCGCTTCGGCGACCGGGTACCTGTATGCCCTCGACGCGGCCGGGGATGAGCTGTGGCGCGACCGGCTCGGCTTCACGGTCAATGACGTGGTCATCGCCGATCTCGACGACGACGCCGGCGTCGAGATCCTCGCCGCCGAGGAGGATGGGCTGCTGCGCATCTACGCCGGCGATGGCGCCATCCGCAGGACGATCGCAACGCCCGGGGCGGCCCGGCTCGTGTGCGTGCCGGGGGCGGGCGCCGACGGCCCGCTGCTGGTGGCGACGGGGGCCGGCGAGGTGATTGCGTACTGAGCCGGCCCGGCGTACGGCACGAGGCCCGCACCGGGGACGGTGCGGGCCTGCCGACCGTACCGCCGTGTGCGTTCAGCGCCAGTGGCGGGTCGGGGGGATGATTCGCTCGGGGTTGTGCATGCCCGGCAGTGGTGGCTCGAGCGTCTGGTTCCACCTCTGCCACTTGCCGTGGCCGTCGGCGAAGGCGTAGTTGCAGCCCTCGTTGTGCCGGTCCTGCGACAGGTGGCCGGCGAACCAGTTGTGGCCGTCGGCCGCGCGGTACGCGCTCAGGGTGTTCCAGCTCACCCCGTCGCTCGGCCACGGGTGATAGCCATCCCACAGGCCGTCGTCGATGCGCTCGGCTCGGCGATCATGATCGTGTCGGCCCCCCGCTTGAAGTCGGCCTGCGCGATGCCGTGAGCGAAGACGCCGCTGATGGCGTAGTCGGTCCAGGCGTTGCCGTTGTCGGTGCCCATCGACGGGCACTTGAAGATCTGCCGGTTCATCACGTAGGGATACAGGAGCGAGTACCAGCGCCAGTCGTCGGTGGTGTAGACGAAGCGCTCGTCGTAGTCCTGCATGTACATCATCATCGCCGTGCCCATCTGCTTCATGTTGTTGAGGCAGCTCGTCTGGCGCGCCTTCTCGCGGGCCCTCGCGAACACCGGGAACAGGATCGCCGCCAGGATCGCGATGATGGCGATGACGACAAGCAACTCGATGAGCGTGAAGCCGTGTCGTCGGCCGGATGGACTGTGCATGGACAATAGCCCTCCTTGACGGGGTACGGTCCGGGTGCGCACCAGCACGTATTGCGCCGCGCCCGCATGGGAATCGTGTGGTTTCCCCGACGCGGGCGTGCGGTCACTCGGTGTTGATAACGGCAGGCGGCCTCACGCGGTTCCCGAACCGAAGTGCAGGCCCCGGATTCGCAGCGCCTTGTGCCTGCACTCGAAGTCGATCTCGCTCCTCGTGCCGACGGCCTGACCGTCCAGGTGGACCTCCGCCTCGCCCTCGACGGAGAGGCGGTAATGCGGGCCGGCGTGCCAGAAGACCGTCGAGCCGTCTGGCTCCGCCGCCCTCTGCCGCGACAGCCACTGCCAGAGCACGCGGAAGTCCGGCTTCTCCGGGATGATGGTGACGTGCAGGTTCCCGTCGGTCGGCGCGGCGCGGTCAACGCCGGGCACCTTGAGCGCCACGCCGATGGGCAGGTTCGTGATGACCGCGCCCAGCATCAGGCCCTCGTAGAGGACCTCGCCGTCGGCCGTCAGCTCTACGGCCATCGGCTCGGCACTCTGGGCGGCTTTGACGCCCGCGACGACGTAGGCGAGGCTGCCCAGCCCGCTCTTGTCGTCCTCGGTGAGCCGCGCCGCCAGGGCCTCGATGCCGACCCCGGCGCGGACGGTGAACAGCTCGCAGTCGCAGGCCCCGACGTCGATGGCGCGCACCGGCCGGTGCAACATCCACCGGGCGCGCTCGACCGGGTCGTCACCGGCAGGCCCGGTGACCTCCACCAGGCGATTGCTCGTGCCGCCCGGGAGCGGCCCCAGCACCGCCCCCGCTTCAACGATGGGCGCGAGGCACTCCTGGATCGTGCCATCCCCGCCGAGCACCCATATCTCGGAGAACCCCGCGCGCAGTGCCGCGTCCACCGCCGGCCGGGCGCCGCCGTCGCGCGTGGTCTCGAAGGCCGCGATCCACACGCCGCGCTCGCGCAGCAGGCGCGCGATCTCCAGGTACAGCCAGTCGCCGCCGCCGCCCCCGGACGACGGGTTGACCACGAAGGCGACCGAATCGATGCTGACGTCGCCGATGTCGCCGGACATGGCACCTGCCCTCACAGCATCTCCCTATCTTAGTGTTCGACGGCACGGACACGGGTCCTCCACCGCCGGTCGGGAGGTGCACAGACCGCTCAGGTCAAAGTATGGCGCAGAGCGTGGACCGCCCATGGAGAGAGTGATGACCGTGGCCGATACCCGGAACGCGCCGGTGCTCAGCGGACCCGCTGAGATCGCCAACGCCGTCGAACGCATCTGCCGGACGATTCGCCTGCCCGTTGACGTGCACACGCACCTGTACTCCGCCCGCTTCGGCGACCTGCTGCTGTGGGGCTTCGACGAGCTGGTGACCTACCACTACCTGATCGCCGAGGTCGCGCGCACCAACCGCTCGGTCAGCCCCGCCCAGTTCTACGCGATGACCAAGCGCGAGCAGGCCGACCACATCTGGCAGAGCCTGTTCATCGACGAGAGCCCGATCTCAGAGGCGCGCCGCGGGGTGCTGACCTGCCTGAAGGCGTACGGGCTGGACGTGGCGGGGCGCAACATCGAGGAGTACCGCGAGTTCTTCGCCGCCACCACCGTCGAGGAGCACATCGACCGCGTCTTCGAGGTGGCGAACTGCGAGCGGGTCGTCATGACCAACGATCCCTTCGACGACGCCGAGCGCGCGATCTGGCTCGAACAGGGCGCCGAGACCGACGAGCGCTTCCTGACCGCGCTGCGCATCGATCCGCTGCTTGTGACCTGGCACGACGCCCAGCCGCGCCTGGCCGAGTGGGGCTACGACGTGGCCCCGGACCTGTCAGGGGACACGCTGGGCGAGGTGCGCCGCTTCCTCATGGACTGGGCGGCGCGGCTCGACCCGGTCTACATGGCGGCGTCGCTGGGCTTCAACTTCGCCTACCCCAACGATCACCCCAGCACGCCGATCCTCAACGAGGCGATCATCCCGGCCTGCACGGAGCTGGGCATCCCCTTCTCGCCCATGATGGGCGTCAAGCGCCGGGTCAGCCCGGCGCTGCGGCTGGCCGGCGACTCGGTGGGCAAGTGCGACATCGGGACCGTCGAGCGGCTGTGTGAGCAGAACCCGGAGTGCGACTTCCTCGTGACGCTGCTGTCGCGCGAGAACCAGCACGAGCTGTGCGTGGCGGCGCGCAAGTTCCCGAACCTGATGCCCTTCGGCTGCTGGTGGTTCCTCAACGACCCGAGCATCATCGACGAGATCACGCGCGAGCGGGTGGAGCTGCTGGGGCTGAGCTTCGTGGCCCAGCACTCCGACTGCCGGGTGCTCGACCAGCTCGTCTACAAGTGGCTGCACTCGCGCGAGTCGATCCGCAAGGTGCTGACCGACAAGTATCTGGACCTGGCGGCGACGGGCTGGCCGCTGACCGAGGCGCGGATCGAGGCGGACGTGCGGGGGCTGCTGGGCGGCAACTTCCTGGACTGGATCGGGCGGTAGGGCGGATCGAGGCGGACGTGCGGGGGCTGCTGGGCGGCAACTTCCTGGACTGGATCGGGCGGTAGGTTCGGCCGAACTCGCTTTCGCCCACGGAAGCGCACAGCTCAGAGCGGCGGGCGCGGCGGGGGGAGTTTGACAGGCGGCGTGGTCTGTCTATACTGGTATTAGATGGTTTTTGGTGGTGCGTGGAGGTGTATGATGGCAGCGCGAGACATACTGGACGTGAGCCAGTGCGCGGAGCTGCTCGGATTCTCTGAGGAGCACGTTCGCGTACTGGCACGGGAGGAGAAGGTGCCTGCCGCGAAGATTGGTGGGCGGTGGCGCTTCTCGCGGCGCCAGGTAGTCGAGTGGCTGGAGGACCTGGCGATCCCCGAGGACCTGGTTGAGGAGCAGTTGGCGTACGAAGCGGAGCAGCGGCTGGCCAACAGCGAGGGACGACGCCCCTTTGAGGAAGTAGCCGCGGAACTTGGCCTGTGAGCTACGAACTCTGGATCGAGAACGCCGCGAAGCGCGACCTCGAAGGCCTCGATGCTCGCGAGCAAGCCCGTGTGGCTGAGCGCATTCGACGCTTGCCCGCAAACCCTTTCGGGCCAGGAACGAAGGCGCTTGGGGGCACACTACGGGGACTGCGCCGCCTCCGCGTGGGCAGGCTCCGCGTCTGCTACGAGGTCGATGTGAGTTCGCGGACCGTCACGGTCGTGCAAGTCGGCCACCGCCGAGAGGTGTATGAGCGTCTGCGGAGACGGAAGGGCTGGTAGGACGCATCAACGGGGGAAACCGGAGGTGCAGGATGGCCGAGAGAGAGATCATGGATACCTGGGGCTGCGCGGAGCTACTCGGGATATCCGAGGAGCGCGTGCGGGCATTGGCGCGCGAGGAGAAGCTGCCCGCCGCCAAGATCGGCGGCCGCTGGCGCTACTCCCGGCGACAGGTCCTCGAGTGGGCGAAGCTGTTTGCGATTCCGCGCGAGTGGATACCGCCGAATGCCCTTGCTCATGAAGCCAATCGCTGACACGATTTGCGCAGTATACTATGTGAATCGCATCGCTTTCTGCGTGATTTGCGGATATACTGCCTCTGGTGATTGCGATGGCGGCACAGGGGACGACCTGGGGCGAGCGGGCGCTGACGGAGCTGTTCGGCTCGGAGGTGCGCGCGGCGGTGCTGTCGCACATCTGCGCGCATCCGGACAAGCTGATCGTGGGCGCGAAGCTGGCGCGCGAGTTGGGCCTGTCGCCCAGTGCGGTGGGCGTGGAGCTGGCGCGGCTGGAACGACTCGGGATGCTGGAGGCGCAGGAGCCCATCGGAGCCGCCAAGCCCTACCGGGTGAACGAGCGGTTCCCGCTCCTGCGCGGGCTGCAGTCGGTCTGCCTGTACGCGACCGGCGTCGTGGCGGTGCTGCGCGAGCTGTTCGCGGACGCCGACGGCGTCGAGGTCGCGGCGATCTTCGGCTCCCTCGCCTGCGGCGACGACCGGCCGGAGAGCGATGTCGATGTGCTGGTGGTGGGCGAAGTAGCCGGCGTCGAGTTGGCGCGTCTCGCGCGGGAAGCACGCCTGCGCACCGGACGCGAGGTCATGACCGCGCACTACCCGGCCGCGGAGTTCGCGAGCGAGGCCGCCGACACCGGCGCGTTCTTGGATCGCGTGCTCTCCGACCGACTGATCTTCGTCAAAGGGGACCGCGATGAGCTACGACGACTTGCTGGTTAGCAATGCCGCGCGGCGTGGGCGCTCCCCGTTCGGAACGCCTCGCCACTCCCGCAGCGTTGACTCCTCCGGGGGAGCAGGGCCCGGGTGCGCAACACTGTGCACGTGAGTGCTTGAGCATCCTCCCCTCTTCGTGGCATCATTCAGCCCGGACGTCTCACGTCGGAGCAGGGCGTCGGATGGGAGGGCCGGTGCGTGGGCGCAGATGGACGCGATGCTGACGATGGACGGCGTAGCCCGATCCCGCTGCCGGGTAAGCTGTGGATGGCGGGGCTCGGCCTGATGATGGTGGCCGCGGCCGTCGCCGTCGTCGCCGCCGCGATCACGGACGACCCGATGGCTACCGTCGAGATCGGGTCGATTGCCGGGGTCGAGCGCCTCGGCGGCATCGACGTGCCGGACGGTGCGCGCCTGGTCAACGCGCGCCTACGTCAGTCCATCGTCGATCAGGACCCGATCTCCTGGGCGGTCATCGACATGCCTCGGGCCGCCGCGCGGGAGATGCTCACGCAGCCACCGTTCATCGATCCCGGCGGCCAGCCGGGGAGGCTGTCGGACGACTACGGGCAGTTCGGCGGGAAGCGCATCGAGGCATGGCATCCGGACGCGGCGGACGAATGGCTGTCCGCATGGATCGGCGAGGACAGGCGCGACGCCTGGCACGTCATCGCCCTCGCTGATCTCGATGAAGAGCCGGCGCGCGTCTATCTGCTCCTTGAGAGGTGAGCCGCCATGGTGCGTCTGCGCGAAGAGCACAACGGGCTGTTCGCGCTGGGGCTGGCGCTGGCGATCGGCACGGCCATGCTCGCGCCTGTGGCCCACGGGATCCTGGCGATCTCCAGCCCGTGGCGCCCGGGCGGTATCGAGAAGTACGACCTGCGGCCGGAGGCGAGTATGCTCATCGCGTTGAACGTGGGGCATTGGGCGACGGCGGCCGCGGGCCTTCTCGGCGTGCTGCTGGTCCTCGGCGCGGCGATGGCCCTGCCGTGGTACGCCGGCATCCCGCTGAGTCTCCTGGCCTTCTGCCTCGGAGTGTGGAACTCGATCGGGGTCAGCAGCCGCATGTGGTGAGATGCGCAGACAGACGCCCAGCGAGGAGTGACGCCAGTGGCCGATGTTGCGGGACTCGGGCGCAGGATCGTCGATAACATCGAGCGCGTCATCGTCGGCAAGCGCCGGCCGGTGCGACTCACGCTGGTCGCCCTGTTGTGCGAGGGCCACGTGCTGCTCGAGGATGTGCCGGGCGTGGCCAAGACCATGCTGGCGCGCTCGCTGGCAGCGTCGCTCGGGTGCTCGTTCGCGCGCATCCAGTGCACCCCGGACCTGCTGCCCTCGGACATCACCGGCGTCTCGGTCTTCAACCAGAAGACCGTGCAGTTCGAGTACCAGCCG
>JALGUI010000423.1 GCA_029820915.1 Candidatus Zipacnadia bacterium
ACGACCTGCGCGATCACCGAGAGCGTCTCGGCCACGAACACGAGCCCCACGAGCCCCAGCACCACTTCGATGCGGGCGGCGATGGCCACGCCGCCGAGCAGCGCGCCGAGGCCGATGCTGCCGACATCACCCATGAAGACCCGCGCCGGGGCGGCGTTGAGCCACAGGAAGCCCGCCGCCGCGCCGGCCATGGCGAGAGAGATCAGCGCCAGGTCGGTCTCCCCCAGCATCCAGCACGCGCCCGCCATCCCCAAGCCACACAGCGCCGATAGGCCGCCGGCCAGGCCGTCGAGGCCATCGGTGAGGTTGACGGCGTTCGCGCTGCCCACCAGCACGATGGCGGCGAAGATGCGCCACAACCAGCCGTCCTCGGTCAGGGAGGCGAAGGTCAGCCCGGACACGAGCGCGTCGTGCGGGCGGCCGACCAGGTACCAGATGAAGAGGGCGGCGAATGCGAACTCAAGCAGTAGCCGCGATCGCGCGCCGAAGCCGTAGGCTCCCCGGCGGCGGAGCTTCTGGTAGTCGTCCGTCAGCCCGACGAGGGCCATGCCGACCGTGAAGACCACGACGGCGGCGGCGCGGCCGTCGAGCCCGCCGCGCGCGACGGCGACGAGGCCGACGATGAGCAGGAAGGCGGCGAGGATGGCGAGCCCGCCCATCGAGGGCGTGCCGGCCTTGGCGAGGTGGCTCTCGGGGCCATCCTCGCGCACGTGCTGGCGGATGTTGGCGCGGCTGAGGTTGGGCAGCAGCACCGAAGTGAGGACCGCGCTGAGCGCGCACCCCCCAACGAGGCAGAGCCAGGCAAGCAGCAGGTCAGTCGTCATTCGCCAAGGCCTCCACCACGCGCTCGAGGCGCATGCCGCGCGATCCCTTCACGAGGACAAAGTCACCGGGCGAGATCTCGTGGGCGAGCAGCTCGGCCGCGGCCGCCGCATCCGACACGCTGTCGGCGCGCAGGCCCAGCTTCGCGCCCTGCTCGGCGGCGACGGCGGCCATCTCGCCAACCGCGACGAGCCAGTCCACGCCGGTCTCCGCGGCGAGAGCGCCGGCGTCGCGATGAGCGGGTGCGGCCTCGTCGCCCATCTCGAGCATGTCACCGAAGACGAAGATCTTGCGGCCCGGCGCCGACCTGAGCACGCTCAGCGCCGCGGCCACTGAGTCCGGGCTGGCGTTGTAGGCGTCATTGATGATGACCGATCCGTTGCGGCCGAGGACGCGCTGCATGCGCATGGGCGCCCCGCGGTAGCTCTCGAGCGCCTCGACCATGTGCCCGATGGCGGCGCCGAGCTGCGCGGCGGCGGCACAGGCCGCGAGGGCGTCGATGACGTTGTGCAGGCCCGGCACCGCCATGGCGATCTCGGCCTCGCCCGCCGGCGTCACCAGGCGGAAGGACGCGCCCTCGAGATCCCCGTTGCGGATGCCCTCGGCCCGGAAGTCGGCCTCGGGGGCGGTGCCGAACGACACGACCGGGCAGGTCGCCATGGCGGCGAGCACGCTGAAGAAGAAGTCATCAACGTTGAGCACGGCGGCTCCATCGGGCGGCAAGTGCCCGAGGAGTTCCGCCTTGACCTGCGCAATCGCCTCGCGGGAGCCCAGCCGCCCGACGTGGCTCTGCCCGATGTTCGTGATGACGCCCACGTCAGGCTTCGCGATGCGGGCGAGGTAGTCGATCTCGCCCGGCCCGCGCATGGCCAGCTCCAGGATGCAGAAGTCGTGCTCCGGCGTCAACTGCAGCAGCGTGAGCGGCACACCGATCTCGTTATTCTGGGTCCCCTCGGCCACGACCGTGGCCCCCACCAGCGCCATGATGCGGCCCAGCATGTCCTTGGTGGTGGTCTTGCCGGCGCTGCCGGTGATCGCGGCGACCCTGGCGGACAGCCGGGATCGATAGTACGCGCCGAGGCGCCCGAGCGCCTCCAGGGTGTCGCTCACGACCACGACGGGCAGGTCCGCGGGGGCGGCGTCGGGCCGCGAGACGAGGGCGCCCGCGGCCCCGGCCTGCTCCGCGGCGGCCAGGAAGTCGTGGCCATCGTGCTCTTGGCCCTCGAGGGCGACGAACAGCTCGCCCTCGGCCAACTCACGCGTGTCCGTGCCGACGCCGCGGAAGGCCGTCTCGCCCCAGCGACCGTTGACCTCGCCGGAGCAGGCGTCGGCGACCTGCCGGAGGGTGCCCGAGAATGCTGTACGCTGCTGCGACACGGATGTCACCTCGGAACGGACGGGTTCCGCGCGCTGGCCGTAGAGCTCCTTGGCCAGCTCGCGCGCCACCACACGGTCGTCGAAGTCGATGGTGCGGTCCGCGAAGATCTGATAGGTCTCGTGCCCCTTGCCCGCGATCAGCACGAGGTCACCGGGCCGGGCCGCCTCCAGCGCCAGCCGGATGGCGGCGCGCCGGTCGGGCTCGACGGTGTGGCGGTCGCCCACGGCGCCGGCGGTGATGGCGTCGATGATGGCCAGCGGATCCTCCGACCGCGGGTTGTCGGAGGTGATGATCGCGAGGTCGGCGAGTTCGGTCGCGATGCGCCCCATGTGCCCGCGTTTGTCCGGATCGCGGCCGCCGCCACAGCCGAAGACGCAGATGAGCCTGCGCGGCTCGAGCCGGCGCGCCACCTGCAGCACGTTGTCGAGAGCCTGAGGCGTGTGCGCGTAATCGACGATGATGACGAAGGGCAGTCCGGCGCCCACGCGCTCGAAGCGGCCGGGCACCGCCTCCAGCCCAGACAGGCCCTCGGCGATCGCCTCGGCGCCTATGCCCATGGCGTGGGCCGCGGCCGCCGCCGCCAGCGCGTTGTAGACGTTGAACTGCCCCGGGAGCCCGAGCTCGACCGCGACCCGCGTGCCGGACAGCTCGAGCGTGAACCGCGAGCCCGCATGGCCCATCTCGGGGTCGATGGCGCGCACATCGCAGCCGGGTGACAGCCCGTAGCCAATGATCGGGCAGGCCGCGGCGTCGGCGACACGCCGCCCGAACGGATCATCGAGATTGACCGCTCCCGTGGTGGGCTTGCGGGCATCCCGGGCGTAGTCGGTGAAGAGCAGGAGCTTGGCCTCGAGATAGCGGTCGATGTCCTCGTGGAAGTCGAGGTGATCTTGTGACAGGTTAGTGAACACGACCGCGTCGAAGGCGCAGCGCCA
>JALGUI010000424.1 GCA_029820915.1 Candidatus Zipacnadia bacterium
TACTTCGCCCCCAGCACGCTGTGGTTCGACGACCTCTCCATCGATCTGGTCGAGGGGGGCGAGCAGCCGTGAGGCGAATGCAGCCCACACTTGCGGTGGTCGCGATGGCTGTCCTGTTCGGCGCCTGCGTGGCGTCGGCCGCGGAGCTGCACCTCGCCACGCTGCGGTGGGAGATCGACACCGCCACCGGCCAGGTGGCCGCCATCGGAGCCCCCGACGCGCCGCGCGGAGGCGTGCGCATCTTCGATGGCCGCGCCGACGGGCCGTGCGAGCTGAGCATCAGCGCCGCGACCCCCCAGGCGGACGGCATCGAGCTCACCGCGCGCGAAGCGGCGGGCGACCTCCTGGTGCGCCAGCGCATCGTCCAGCACGCGGACCACGTGATGTGGTCGGTCACGCTCGAGAACGCCGGCGACGAGGAGCGCTGGCTGCAGGTGGCCCTGGCCTTGCCCGCACCGCTGACCGACGGCAGCTTCTGGGACGGGCAGCTCGAGACGCCGCTGTCCGCCGGCGACCGGCAGGCCGGCGGACTGGTCTTCTGGTTCCCGGCCGCCGCCGTCTACGACGCAGAGCGTGGGCTCGTCGTGGGCATCGAGCCCTCGCAGGTGTTCAGCTTCCTCGGCAGCGCAGTCGAGGTGGCCGACGACGCGTCGGTGCTGTCCTTCTCGGCCCGCATCGTCCTTCCCCCGGGGGCGGGTGAGACCGTCGAGTTCTTCGCAGCCGAGTTCGCCGGCCGATGGGGCCGGCGCGACGCCGTCCAGCGCACCTACGACCTCTTTCCCGCCGCCTGGTGGCCCGCGGAGGACATCGACCCGCGCATCGTCGGCCCCGGCCGCTACCTGCGCGGCAGCAACGCCAACCGCGACCTGCAGATCGAGCAGGCGCGCCGGCTGCTGATCGGCTGGGATTGGGCCTACGCGCCCTTCCAGACCCCCGGCGACTGGTATCCCGACGAGCGCTTCTGGGACGACGCGAAGGGCCATCCCGGGTCGCTGGACAAGCACTACAACGCCGCGCAGGGCACTCTCGAGGACTACCGCCGGGAGACGCGCATCCGCTGCCACGAGGGCCGCAGGGCCGCCGCCATCCTCTTCTACGTCCTGCCCCAGCAGTGCGAGTGGAGCCTGCTCGAGGAGGCCTTCCCCGACTCGTTCTGGGTGTGGCCTGACGGCAGCCATCCCGGGCCGCGCCAGGGCTGGATCAAGACCGACGCCAACCCCGCGCTCGCCATGCCCTGGAACACATCCTACGGGCAGGAGACGCTGCGCGACTTCGCGCGTATCCTGGAGGACTTCCGGCCCTCCGGCTTCGCCTTCGACACCTGCCACGGCGGCCGGCGCTACTACGGGCCCGCCCAGGAGGGCATGCGGGGCCGGGCGTGGGACCAATACGGGAGCTTTGTGGACGAGTCGGTGGCACTGAGCAACCTGCTCGACTGGGTCCACGACCAGCAGGTCGAGGGCCTGCGCGCGGGGACGTGCCTGAACGGTCCGCACGTCTACACGCTCGGGCGGCGCGCCGACTGCGTGATGTTCGAGCCTTCGCCGCTGCGCTACACCAACTACCGCGCGCGCCAGTGGCCGGTGCGCCTGCTGGCCGGCCACAAGCCACTGGTCTGGCACAAGGGCTACCCCTACTGGCTCAACGAGATGGTGCGCTGGCAGGAGCTGGAGGCCGAGCAGATCCAGGAGGCCTTCCGCGGCATGCTCGACTACACGCTCCTGCGCAGCCTGGTGATGGGCGCGATCCCCAGCAATGACTTCTGGGGCGTCCCGCGCATGGTGGAGTGGGGCCGCATCCTGACCGGCCTGTGCCGCGCGGGCTGGCAGCCCGTGCCCGCGCTCAGCGCCGACGAGCGCCTGTGGGCCGCGCGCTACGGCGAAGGCACCCGCTCCGTCCTTGTGCTATGCAACCCGACACGCGAGGTCGTGTCCGCCGATGTCGCCGTCGAAGCGCGCTATCTTGGGCCGGGCTCGTACATCGCGTGCGGCTACGAGGGCGGGCGCGTGGACTGCACCTTTGATGCCGACGCCACGAACTTCACCGCGACCATCGAGCCGCACGGGGCTGGTCTATGGCAAGCGGCGCTGCGACTGCTGGCCGACGGGCCACTGTCGGGCCGGGGCTGGCTGGAGGTCCCGGACACCCGCGACGGCCGCTTCTCGATCCGCGCGAGCATCCACCTCGACGCTCCCGCGCAGGCTCGGGTGCGGCTGGCTATCCCCAAGGGCGCCGCGGTCGAGGGCGTGGCGGTCAATCGTGCGCCGGTGGAATGGCGCCTGGTCGATGGCGCGGTCGAGTTCGACGCGGCACTCCAGGCGCACAACACGCTGGTCGTTGCCTCCTGGCCGCGCGTGCTGATCCCCGACGCCCAGGCGGTGCTCGACTTCCCCTTCATGGCCGAGGGCGAGCCGGACTGCACGATCGTGATCCCGGACGACGCGTCTGAGGCAGAGCGCTTCGCCGCCGAGCGCCTGGCCGTCTACTTCGACTACTACTACCGCCGTCAGCAGCACCCGAGCGGCGTGGTGTGGGAGCTGGACGACGTGCCGGGCCTCGAGATTCTGGTGGTGGCCGCCGATGCCCCCGCCGCGACCGGACATGTGGTGATGATCGGGCGGTCGGAAGACAGCCTGATCGCTCCGCACTGCGTCCAGCTACAGGAGACCCTCGCTGAGGCCCTGATTGCGCGCCGCCCGGACGGCGAGCGCGACGTGCTCGCGATCGCCGGGCGCTCCGACGCCGCGCTGGCGGCGGCCATGGATGAGCTGGTGGCGCTGCTCGATGAGCGCTATCCGTACTGCGGGGTGATGGGCGATGGCGAGGTGTACCAGAAGGCTGAGCTGGACGGTCGCGTGCTGGATTGGTGACGTCGGATCGGCAGGAGTGAGCGCCATGCGCCCCCCGAGCACGTCCCGTGAACCGACGACGCGGCGCGCGGTCATATTCCTCGCCGCGCTCGCCGGCCTGATTGCGACCGCGCTCCTGGCGACCTGCCAGCCCGACGGTCAGCCGGCAGCCCCCGCCCAAGCGGACGTCGTGCCGACGCCGCGCCCCGCTGATGACGGTACGTGGCCGCGCTTCCGCGGCCCCGACGGCTCCGGCATCGCGCCCTTCGACGAGCTGCCGCTCACC
>JALGUI010000425.1 GCA_029820915.1 Candidatus Zipacnadia bacterium
GAGCTTGTGGTAGTAGACCTGGTAGTAGGGCTTGTGTGGCACCACCAGGTGCTGCGGCTCCTCCCACGGCTGCCCGGCCCGCTTGCGGTGCAGCGACAGCCGGAAGTAGTAGCCGGGGTCCGAGTGGCGCGTCACGCAGTAGAGCGTGTCCTCGCTGTCGCAGATCAGCCCTCCGTACGAAGTGCCCGCCGCGACCTCGACCGGCTCGGTCCATTCGGTGATGTCCAGCGGGCGCACCGAGCGCGTGTAGCGGAACGGGTCGTGGTGGCCGTTGACGATGACGTGCAGGTAGCCCCGGCTGTCCACGGCGATCGCCGGCCAGTTGTGGTTGTCCTCGGCGTTGATGCCGCCGAAGCCCACCAGCACCGGCTCGGACAACTCGCCGCTGTCGATATCGTAGGTGACCGCGTATGCGGGCGCGCCGTCCTCTTTGGTGTGGCCTTCGAGGATCGCCGTGCGGCCGTAGACCATGAACACGGTATCGCCCACGGTCACCGCCATGCCCGCCTCGCCGGAGTGCGCGCTCATCGGCATGGCGTCCTCGCAGATCAGCGTAGGTCCAGGGATCTCCAGCGTCCCGTCCGGCCGCTTGCGCGGGATGGTGATGAAGATCTGCGTGGGAGCGAAGTACCTCGCCAGCAGGATGACGGGCGGCCGCGTCAGCCGGTCGCCGTTATGCCCCACGAACTTCTCGAAGCGCGCCATGTACCAGGGCAGGCGGTAGACGTCCCAGGTCTGCAGGTCGTCCCGCGAGTGGAGCAGCAGCCCCGTGCGCGTGCGCCAGTCGCCGGTCGGGTCGGAGACCAGGCACAGCATGTAGGCGTCGCCGTCCACGTCCCACCGGATGCTCGCGTCCTCGCTCGTCCCCATGCCGTAGACCTCAAGCTGCGCGAAGCCAAGCTCGTCGCGCGCGTAGGGCACCAGCACGTCGTCGAGGATGTCGCGCACCGCCCAGCGCCCGTCCGCGCCCATGGTCTCCAGCACGTGCCCGGCGTAGCGCAGCCAGCCGCGACCGTCCGGGCTGAAGCTCACGAAGCCGGGCTGGAAGCGCGGGTAGTAGCCGGAGATCGCCCGCTCGGTGCTGAAGTAGGGCATGTAGCGGATCGGCGCCACAGCCGCCGCGGGATCGCGCAGCTCGGGCCAGCGGTGGTTCACAATTGACGGATCGAACTCGGGCACGCGGCTGGTGATCGGCAGCGCCGCCTCGCGCGCCTCCGGAGCAACGGCGGCCGACGCCTGTGGCGCGTCCTCGAGCAGCGTCATGGCGTCGAGGTGCAGGACCGTGCACGGGTTGGGCTGGCGGTCGAAGATCTTGGTGAAGAAGTAGACGCCCCGCACGCTCTGCCAGCCGGCCGGCGAGCCGAGCGGGCGGAAGTCGGCGAACGGAATGGCCATCTCGCGCCAGCCGGTCCAGTCCACCACGAAGTCCGCGATCAGCCAGTCGTGGTACGGCGTTGCCTCGCTCTCGGAGAGCACGCCGACGGTGACGATCTCCCCGGTGGCCTCCTCGGAGTAGGCCTGGAAGGCAAGGCTCGCGTAGCCGTTCCAGTCCGGCGGCACGGCGCGGCAGTGGATGGTCGGGAAGCGCGGATGGTCGGCCCAGCGGCCCGACGTCGCGCCCGAGCGCACGTGCTCGGTCGAGAGCGTCACACCGCCGGCCAGCTCCGCGAAGGGCAGGTGGCGCGAGGACCAGAGCTGGTCCTCGGGCCACTCGTCGAGCAGGTCGGGCGCGGTGCGCCACGCGCCCGGCGCCTCGAAGTCCAGCGCGGCGCGCCAGTCGGCATCCTGGGCCTGGACGGCGAGCGCCGCGGCGGCGACCATCAGGGCCGTCATGGCCATCGTGCGTCGCATGTGGCTCACTCCTCGGTCCGGGTGCGCCCGAAGTGCTCGAGCATGATATTCACCGCCCGGCTCACACCATCCTCGGCGCGGATGCGCTCGCCCAACGCGGCCGCGCGTCGTCGCATGTCATCGTCCGACGTAGCTTGCGTGATCGCGGCCACCAGCCGCGTGGCGGTCAGGCGCCGCCGCGGAATCGGCCGCGGCCCGGCGCCGAGCCGATGGACCGTGCGCGCCCAGAAGGGCTGATCGGCGAAGAAGGGTACGACGATCGAGGGCACGCCCGCGCGCAGGCCCGCCGACGTGGTTCCCGCCCCGCCGTGATGGACGACGGCGGCCATGCGCGGGAAGAGCCAGTCGTGCGGAGCGGACTCGAGCGGGAAGATCTCGTCGGGCAGGTCGTCGCCGCTCAGCGCGCCGGAGCCGGTGAGCAGGACGCCACGGCGGCCGGCGCGTGCCAGTGCCTCGACCACCAACGCGGTCGTCGCCTCCGGGTCGCGGCTGGTCATGCTGCCGAACCCCACGTAGACCGGCGGCCGCCCGGCGTCCAGGAAGGCGCGCAGCTCCGGCGAGGGCCGCCAGCCCGCCGGCCTGTCGAGGGGCCAGTATCCCGTGACGTGCGCGCACGAGGGCCAGTCGTCGGGCGGCGCGACGACCGACGGGCTGAACGCATAGAGCAGCGGGGCCCCGCTGACCTCCAGCCGGGGGCGCGCCTCGCGCCGAGACAGCGGCGGCAGCTCCAGCTCGTGGCGCACCATGCGGGTCAGGCCATCGAAGAAGCGCCTGAACAGGGCGCGGAAGAGCCGGTGCGACCACAAGTTGTAGACCCCCCGGCCGAAGGGGAGCCAACCGGGGAACTCGGGCAGGAACGGGCTGGCGAAGGCGCGGGTGGGAGTGACGGGCTGCAGCAGGCCCGTGCAGTAGGGGACGCCCAGGGCGGCGGCGATCTGGCGGAAGCCCGCGACGAGGCCCGTGTTCGACAGGACGATCGCGTCGCTCCCCCGGGACGCCTCGCGGCAATCGAGCGCCATCTGCCGGGCGCCGGGCGCGAGCAGCGCGGTGAACTCGCGCAGGAACTTGAGCGCATTGCCTTGCGCGGCCAGCATGCTGTGGGCGCGTTCGTCGTTGAGCAGGTCGCGCGGGTTGCCCCGCACCGGGGCGTACTCGATCCCGCGGCCATCGAGCAGTGGGCGGAACTCGTCGTGAGTCGCCACGCACACGGCGTGGCCCGCCTGTCGCAGGCCCACGGCCAGTGCGATGTAGGGCTGAACGTCGCCGCGTGAGCCGGTCGCG
>JALGUI010000426.1 GCA_029820915.1 Candidatus Zipacnadia bacterium
GCGCAGTAGCCGCGGTACATGAAGTTCTGCACCTGGAGGCCGGCAAGGCTGCCGAAGTCGCCACCGGGCGCCAGTCGCTCGGTGCCGAAGAAGTTGATGAGCATGTCCCGCTCCTGGTTCAGCGGCTTGATCCACCAGGTAGGGAAGCCCGTCTCGGCGCGAATGCGCATGTAGCCGATGCCGTGGCTCAGCAGCAGGATGAGGTAGAGTACGATGACCCACAGCCTCATCCCGAACAGCAACCAGAAGCCCACGACCACTACCGTGCCGGCGATCAGCCCGATGGGCAGCCAGGGGGAGACGCCATTGCGCGCCCGCAGCGCGCCGAAGACCTGCGCGATCCGCCGCCGCGCGCCGTAGATCAGCACGAGCGCCAGCGCCACGAAGCCGCCCATCGCCTGTGGGTAATCGAACGGGTAGCCGGGGACGTCCACGCCCATCATGGCGCCCCCGAGGCTGATTCCCTTGAGGTAGCCGAAGTACAGCACCAGGGTGGAGGTGACGACATCGCTGGGCATCATGTAGGCGATGCCGAAGATCTCGGGGCGGTACTCGATGGTCAGCGGCTGCAGCGCCGTCAGCGGATGTTCGTTGAACAGCGCCGACAGGGGGGTGCTGAGCCCCAACGCCGGGATCGCCGGGTTGAAGGCGCTGAAGATGTTGAACAGGTGGTAGATGCCCACCACCACCACGCCCGACCAGAAGACCGGGTTCGTCCAGACCCCGTGCAGGGCCTCCTGGCGATAGCCGGCCAGCATCAGCGGGAACTCAGCCATGGGGTAGGCGAGGTGCTCGTCCTCCTCCCAGACCGGGCGGAAGACCAGGGCAATGCACATGAGCAGCCCGTAGAAGGCCACGAAGAAGACCAGCCAGATCGCCAGTGGCGGCAGCCACGCGCCCCACGGCACCGCGCCGACGTCCGAGCCCTCGAAGTACTGGCGGATGACCTCATCGCCGTGCGGCACCAGCCAGCCGGGGATGTACTCGTGGAACTGCTCCCAGCGGTTCTCCGTCGCGGCGAAGTAATACGGGGTGACCAGGGCGGGCAGGAAGAAGCGCATGGCGGCGCCCGAGGTGAGCGCCACCGCGAGGGTGAGGAAGGCGTAGACGCCCATGACCTCCTTGCGGCCAATGCCGACCCTGCGCAGCAGCGCGAGGCCGGCGAGCAGCACCAGCAGCGTGACCAGGGCCGGCACCGGCGGCACCGCCATTGCCACCTGCGCCGCCAGCGTGAGCAACGCCCCCTGCCTCACCCACAGGTTCGCCAGTACCAGGAAGATGAGCCCGACCAGCACAACGCGCCCGATCCTCACCGACGGTCCTCCGTTCGCAGCCGGCTCATCTGTTCACGCGCCGCCGGCGCAATGAGCGCGCCCTGGCGAACCCACTGGTTCGCCAGGACGAGGCACATGACGCCGATCACGATAGTCCTGCCGATGCGCAAACGGCCGCCTCCTCAGCCCCGGCGCATCGCGCGGCGCCGGCCAGGGACGCACCCGGGCCGGGACACTTCGCTTCGGCGGGCCGCTATCCCTCTTCGACAGGCGGCGGGGGTGGCTCGAGGCCGCCGTCGGGCGGCGGCAGCGGTACGGGAGGCGGCCCCGGCTGCGGCCAGTCGCCGGGCCACGGCTCGAGCCGGAAGCGCTTGATCAGCGTCTCGCCCGGCCGGATCGCGATCTCCTCCCAGGCCGGCTGCCAGCCGGGCATCCAAACCTCGATACTCGCCCAGCCCGACGGAGCATTGAGCGTATAGCGCCCGTCCTCGTCGGTCAGCGTGCTCACCGACTCGAACCACGGCGGCATGATGTCACCGGGCCCGGGTGTGACCGGGCAGGTGTCGCCGTCGCCGCCCTCGCCTTCACTGCCACGCTCGGCGTCGGCGGGCCGCGCGGGCGGTGCCGGAGGCAGCTCGATCGGCCCGATGGGCTCCCACGGCATCTCGCTCATGATGGTCACGCGCGCCCCGGCGATCGGCTCCGACTGCCCGTCGCGCACGCCCATCACGCGGCCGCGCACCGTGCCGACGCCCGGCTCGACCTCGGGCCGGAGCTCGAAGTCGGCCACGGCCGTGCGGCCGGCCTCGACCCAGACCCACGTCCAGTTGCGCAACGAGTCGGGGTCGCCGACCGTCACCACGTATTCGCCCGGCGGCACCGCGCGGATGAGGTACGAGCCGTTCGCGTCGGTGAAGGCGCTGAAGGTCGGCAGGTCGTCCGGCGGCGGCCAGATCTCGGGCCGCTCGCCGTCCTCGTCGGCGGCGATCATCACCGCCGGCTGTGCCGTCACCTCGGCGCCCTCGACCGCGTACACACCGCTCTCGTCGCGCCTGGTCACGATGCCTACGATCTGCCCGCCCGGTCGCGGGACGATCTCAGGCGCCCGGGCGCGGGTGCGCTCCGGCACCTGGACGCTGCAGTAGCCGCCGGTCATGCCGTCGCGCGCGACGACGGCCACGCGGTGCCGGCCCGGCGTCACACCCTCGATGGCGTAGCTGCCATCCGCCTCCAGGGCGCCGGGGACGGGCTGGCCGTCGAGCAACAGCTCGTAGTCACCGGCGCCACCGGCGACGTTCACCTGGCCCTCGATGGCAGACGTGTCCGGCCCGGGCGGTGGCGCGACTTCGCCGGTGCCACCACACCCGGCGAGGCCCAGCAGGACTGCCGGGATGAGCAATGCCAGACAAGTGCTTGCGCGCATGCTCCTCTGCCTCCTCACTCACCTTCGGCTGAGCGGCCCGGCGTGATCCACACGCGGGGTGCGGGCTCCTCGGCGCGCTCCAGGAGCTCCACCGCGTCACCCGGCCGCACCCGCGCGATGACGGGAATCCACACCTTCTGCGACGACTTCCCGCGCTTCACCTTCTCGCGGGCGAACTCCATGGCCTCGACCGTCTGCTTGAAGTTCGTGGCGGGCCCGACGATGTGGACGCGGTCGCCCACGCGCAGGGACAGGTTGAGCTGGATCTCGGCGCGCATGAAGCGCCGACTGAAGGCGGTCACATTGCCCACCTTGATGGCGCTGACCATGAAGCCCATGCGCTCAGCCCTCCCCCTGCGTCCCGGTCGCCTCGGCCCGCCGGCAATCGTAGTACTCCCGGTACAGCCCCACGCGCACGGGCAATCGTAGTACTCCCGGTACAGCCCCACGCGCACGCCCAGCTCCCGCGACCGCTCGATCAGCCGCCGCACGACCATCATCTCCGGGTCCCAGCGCATGGTCGTCGTGTCATGCTGATTATACACGAACGCCCAGTCCTGCGCTGCGATTTCGTCAAGCTGCCCGGCAACGTATTCCGCGTAGTCCTCGACGCACGTGAACTCGCGCGGCTCGAAGCCCAGCCGATTGCCCCAGTCGCAGTCGTGCCGCCCGGTGATCGGCAGCTCCAGGATGTCCGCGAAGCCCTGCGCC
>JALGUI010000427.1 GCA_029820915.1 Candidatus Zipacnadia bacterium
GCCGCCATGCGATGGGCGGCGCACAAGTCGCGCGTCCACAGCGCCGCCGCCAGGCCGAACTCGGTGTCGTTGGCCAGCGCGATGGCCTCGTCCTCGCTCTCCCAGGTCATGACCGCCAGGACGGGGCCGAAGATCTCGTCCTGCGCGATGCTCATCCCGGACGCCACGTCGTCGAAGATGGTGGGCAGCAGGTAGCAGCCGCCCCGCAGGGCCGGGTCGCCCGGCGGCCGGCCGCCGGTGACCAGCCGAGCGCCCTCGCGGGCGCCCGCCTCGATGTACCCGACGACCTTGTCGAACTGCTCGGGCGATGACAGCGGCCCCATCTTCGTCTCCTCGTCGAAGGGATCGCCGACGGTCAGGCCCTCGGCCAGCTCGACAAGCCTGGCGAGGAACTCGTCCCTGATGTCGCGGTGCAGCAGCAGGCGCGAGCCGGCGGTGCAGATCTGCCCGGAGTTGAGGAAGATCGTCCGGCACGCCCCCGCCGGCGCCATCTCCATGTCGGCGTCGGGCATGACGATGTTGGCGGTCTTGCCGCCCAGCTCGAGGGTGGCCTGCTTGAAGTTACCCGCCGAGGCCCGGAGCACGTTGCGGCCCGCCTCAGTGCTGCCGGTCAGAGTGATGCGCTCGACTCCCGGATGCTCGGCAAGCGCGGCGCCGGTCGTCCCGCCGGGCCCCGTGATGACGTTGAGAGCGCCGGGCGGCAGGCCGGCGTCCAGCGCGATGCGCCCCAGCTCCAGCGCCGACCGTGGCGAGATGGAGGAGGGCTTGAGCACCACGCTGTTGCCGGCCGCCAGCGCGGGCGCGCACTTGGTGCAGGCCAGCGCTAGGGGGAAGTTCCAGGGGACGATGGCGGCCACTACGCCGAAGGGCTCGCGGCGGGTGTATCCGAAGAGACCGTCCGGCGTGGCCAGGCTCTCGCCCTCGACCTTGTCGGCCAGTCCGGCGTAGAAGCGGAACAGGCCGGCGGACCCGGGCACATCGCCCGTCCGCGTGGCCTGATAGGGCTTGCCCATGTCCTCGGCATCGAGCCGGGCCAGCGTGTCGCCGCGCTCCTCGATGAGATCGGCGACGCGGTGTAGCAGCGCTCCCCGCTGAGCCCCGGACATCGCGCCCCAGGCGCTATCGAAGGCGTCGGCCGCCGACTCCACTGCGCGGTCCACATCCTCGTCGCCGGCAACCGCTACCCGCGCGACGACCTCCCGGTCGGCGGGGTTGATGTCGTCCACGTACTCGCCCGACGCCGGCTCGATCCACTCGCCCCCGATGAGCATCCTCAGCTCGTCCATGGCGTTCACTCACCTTCCGCCGTCCGCTCTCTCCTGGTCCGGCCCCCCGGTTCGTGCTACCAGTATAGAGGATGAGCGCGTCATTTCAAGCGCTGAGCATCAGGTATGCCCGGACCCGTCATGGCCCGGCTAGGCAGGCCGCAGGCGGCCGGCGGGGAGCGGCAACGAGCAACGGCGACGGCCCAAGGTCGTTCAGTGGCACGGGCGCCCTCGCCCGCGCGCCGTGTCGCGAGTCGGGTGTCCGCCGAATGGCCGACGGGCGAGGCGCCCGTCGCACGGAACGGCAAGCGCAGCGGCTGACGGCGACGCCCTCCTCACCCGGAGACTGCGCGCAGTCTCACTGCCCCGTCTCCGTGGTGAGGTCTGCGCGGCGCAGGAGGGAGAGGGCGAGCGGTCGATCATGTCTCTGGCTCCCCCGCTATGGCACCGCCGTCAGTGACGCTGACTGCGGGATCGCGAAGGTGTTCGCGCCTGTGATGGTGCGCTGGGGATAGAAGACCTCCTGGGTGCGGTCGCCATCGATGCGCAGGCCGTGGTCGGCGGTGAGGACGATCGCGGTCACACTGTCGCGAGGCTCGACGCGAGCGACCTCGTAGCCGTGCGTGAAGCCGTTGCCGTGAGTCAGGATCAGCCACCGGCCGCCGAGGACGTCGCCGAGGGGCAGGTCGGCGTCGGTCAGGAAGGCGTCGGCATCGGCGCCGTCCTCGATGCGCACGGCGCCCGTGATGCTGCCGCGCCAGGCGTCGGCGGCGGAGAGTACCGCGTCGCCGCAGGTTAGCTCGTCGCCGGCGAAGAGCCACGCCCCGGTGACCGTCTCCCCCACCGTGCGTACGATGCCCAGGCGTCCGCGCAGGGTGATGCCGCCGGGCGTTACGCGCGTCGGGTACGGCGGCTCGTCGAGCGTGCTGATGATGGTGTCAACCGCGTCCCCGTGGCGGACGCGCAGAGCGACGGCCGAGGGCGGACGCGCAGAGCGACGGCCGAGTCGTCCGCGGGCTCGAGCGGCACCGCCTCGACCGCGCCGACGAAGGGCTCGCCGGCGAAAGGCTCGTGGACCGCGGCGAAGGTGCTCGCCAGCGGCGCCTCGCCGGTGCGCCGCACCAGCAGGTGGGGCATCCAGAAGTCCCAGGCCTTGCGCATGTCGCCGCTCGAGCCCTGGCCCATGCGGCGGACGGATGGGCTGCGCCCCAGCAGTACCTCCGCGCGGAAGGTCACGTCGAAGGCCCCATCGGTCCGAGCGCCCGCCACCTGCCGCACCATGCCGTACGGGTTGTAGCGCGCGCCCTCGATGGTGGGCTCATCCCACTGCTCGCCCTCCGTCAGCAGCCACTGGCGGCTGCCGGACAAGGGCAGGCTGCACTCGGCCGTGGTGTCCTCGTCGGCGTCGCCGTGCAGGGCCCAGTCATGCATGCCCCCGCCGCGGACGCGGAAGATGTCCACGACGTAGGCATCCTCGGCCGACACGGGGATCAGCGCGAGCAGGCGGCGGTAGCGGTCCACGGTCTCGATGTTGCCGTAGCCGCGCACGCCATCGGCCTCCACCATCGACACGCCGGCCACGTCCGGGAAGAACGCCAGCAGATCGCCGTCGGGCGGGCGGCCGGCCTGGTCGGTGCGGTCGATGACCACGGTGTTGTGGCCGAGGGTTGAGGTGCACCAGCCGCGCATCTGGGTCCAGGTGTAGCCCAGATCGGGCAGCATCTCGCGCTCCTTGGCCCAGAGCGTCAGGTTGAGGTCGTCCAGGTGGGAGTGGCCGTATGTGCCGGAGAAGTGGAGCTGGGCCTGCATCTGGTGCGGGCCCGCGCCGCGGCCGAGGGAGGCGTGGCCGAAGCCGGGCAGGATCGTCGAGACCGTGCGCTCGCGCGGCTCGGCGCGGCGAGCGTAGGGGTGGGTGTCATGGACGCAAGCGGAGTAGCCGTTCGGGTGGCCGATGACCTCGGGCGCGTGCAGGCACCGGGCGTAGGCGGGCAGCACGGCCTCGGGGTCGAGGTCATCGAAGCGCGCGCCGTCCTCATCGGTCCAGCCGGGCGGATCGGACCAGCCGCGCACGCTGTCGAAGGCGCTCTTCAGGCCCCCGATGGTCATGTAGTGATAGGCCGGGCCCTCGGGCCACATGCCATCGACCAGGAAGCCGTCGTTGACGCATCGGCGCATCCAGCCGAAGGCCCAGTGGACGATGCGCGGATCGTCGAGCGCGCGCCCGAGGTACGCGGCACTGGTGACGTCATAGCCGATGACGTTGCTCAGGTGATGGGTCTGCAGGGCGATGGCCTCGAAGGTCGGGCGCAGGAAGTCGTTCTCGATGCGCTCGCGCACGTCGTAGCCGCGTTCGGCGGCGAGGGCGTCAAGCGCGTCGCTGTCGTGGACCAGGTCGTAGGCCTGCACGAGCGCGCGGGGAATCTCGTTGTGGAAGTAACCCCAGCGGCCCGAGTCCCAGCGCCAGGGGGGCTGCTGGGACTCGCAGAAGCTGAACCGGCGCGGACCGTTCTGCATGACCGGGTAGTGTGGGTAGAGCTGCGCCGCGCGGTCGAGGATCAGCGCCGCCCGCCGCGCGTACTCCTCGGCGCCGGTGGCGTGGTAGGCCCGCCCGAGCGCCAGGCACTGGCCCTCGACCCACTTGCGCCGCCAACGGAGCAGATTGCCGGTGAGGAAGTGCGGGACACCCGTCTCCTCCCTCAGGTGGTAGTGATAGGTGACCGCCTCGCCGAGCGCGTTCTGGCCGGCCAGCTCGCGGTCCTCGGGGAACTGGTCGCTCGGGTAGACGGTGCCGCAGAACTTGCAGGTCATCTGGGCAGGCGTATCGATGCTCCAGGTGAAGATGGAGTTGCCCTCGACGCCGCCGTAGCAGTTCGGGCACTCGCAGTAGGCGGTGAAGGGGCGGTCGGGGATGAAGGCGAGTAGCTCTTCCTCGGTCATGGCCATGGCGCGCTCGACGGCGGCCTCGTATTTCGCGGGGTCGTCGGTGTCGATGCGATGGTCGAGCACGGGATGGTCGGCCAACACGGCCGGCGATGCGCCGAGGCTCAGTAGCGTCACGATGATGATGGGCCTCCTGGACGTCATCGGCTCACCTCGCGAAGGGCGGACAACAGGCACGGCAATCCAACAGGATTCCGGCCCTCCGGGCCGGACAGGATGCGACCCCCGCGGGGTCGGACAGGATGACGGCAACGGCTGACGACAGGCGCCGCCGCCTGGCGAAGCCGTTTGTGCGCGAACTCGTGCGCGTGAGCACTACCGCACCAGCCGGGGCAGGTCGTCGCCGCGCCTGCCCGCCTGCAGGTACGGCTGCGCGTCCCCCTCGTCGAGCGCGCGCCTGACCATCGCCAGCGCGCCGTCGGCGGCCCGCAGGAAAGCCGCGATGTCCTCCGGCGTGTGCCGGTAGCAGATGTAGTTGACCGTGCAGGCGAGGATGCGGGCGCGATACATCTCCTGCAGGTACAGCGTCACGATGTCCCGGCGCAGCTCGTCGGGCACGTCGAAGTGCGGGTGGGTGACCGGCGGCGGCCCGTCGAGCCAGGCCCCGACCCCGTGCCTGCCCGCCGCCTCCGCGAAGCCATCGATGAGCATCCGGCCCATGTCGTGGATGTGCGCGAGGGCGTTCGTCTCGCGCAGCTCGCCGATGGTGGCGACGGCGGCGGCCATGCCCGCGGCGTCGGAGTAGTAGGTGCTGGAGATGAACATGGTGGCGGCGGCGGCCATGACCTCGCGCCTCCCGCAGACCGCCGCGATGGGGTGGCCGTTGGACATGGCCTTCCCGAAGGTGGCGATGTCGGGCACCACGCCGTAACGCTCCTGCGCGCCACCCAGCGCCAGCCGGAAGCCGGTGATGATCTCGTCGAAGATCAGGACCGCACCGTGCTCATTGGCCAGGTCGCGCACGCCCTCGAGGAAGCCCGGCGCGGGCAGGTCGGTGCGCGACGCCTCCATGATGATCGCGGCCACCTCGCCGCGATTGCCCTCGAGCACCGCGCGCAGCGCCTCGAGGTCGTTGTACTCGAAGGGGAGCGCGGTGCCCCGCAGGGCTTTGGGCACGCCGCGGATGTCGAGCCCGGGCAGCAGGTGGCCGTCGAGAGTCTCGTCATCGGCCAAGTTCGCGGCCAGGTACCAGTCGTGCCAGCCGTGGTAGCCGCAGAACACGACCTTGTCGCGGCCGGTGTGGCCGCGGGCGATGCGCACCGCGATCTCGTCGGCGGTGCCCCCGGCCTTGCAGAAGCGCACCATCTCCGCGCACGGGATGACCTCCACCAGCAGC
>JALGUI010000428.1 GCA_029820915.1 Candidatus Zipacnadia bacterium
GGATCCCTTCCACGAGAAGCGCATCGATGACACCATGCACGAGCTGTCGGGGAGCGAGTGACTCCGACAGCGACGGCGCATCCGAGAATGCGGCCCCGAACGACACCGCGGCTGCGACCGGAGGTGCTCTCCCCCGCTTCGGTCAATCTCCCCGCGTCGTGAACGGCCCCCCCCCGGAGGTTACGCGCGCATGCTCATCACCACGCTCGGGACCAGCCACGGCAGCCACACCATTCCGCGCAATAACACCGCCACGCTCATCGAGACCGAGGGCGTGTCCTACCTGGTGGACTGCGGCGAGCCGGTCTCGGGCACCATGCGGCGCATGGGCAAGGACTTCGGCGCGCTGCGCGCGCTCTTCGTCACGCACCTGCACGCCGACCACGTGGGCGGCCTGGCGCAGCTCACCAACATGCTCAAGCACGCGCGCGGCGAGGAGCAGACCGTCACCTGGTGCCTGCCCTCCGAGGGCGTCGAGCGCATCCGCGCGTACCTCGAGGCGCTCTACATGGCGCCGGAGTTGCGCCCGGTGACGCTGGAGCTCCGCGGCGTCGATGAGGGGCTCTGCTACGAGGACGAGCGCCTGCGCGTCACGGCGCTGCCCGCCGGCCACATGGAGACGCAGGGGGAGCAGTACGCCGAGATGGGGCTGCCCAACCGCGGGCAGTCGTTCAGCTACATCGTGGAGCTGGAGGGCAAGCGCATCGCCTTCAGCGGCGACCTGCCGCGCGACTTCCGCTACCTCGGCCGCCTGGTCGCCGAGCCGCTGGACCTGCTGGTGATGGAGATGACGCACATCCGCCCCGAGGAGGTCCTCCCGTGGCTGGGCGAGCGGCCGGTGCGCAAGCTGCTGCTCACGCATATCTGGGACCCGTGGCACGGGCCGGGCGAGGACGTGCTGCGCGAGATGTGCTTCGAGCACCTGCGCTTCCCGTTCACGATCGCGCGTGACGGGACGGAGATCGAGATGTGACGCCGCAGGACCGCCACCCGAGAGGTCCTCTGCCCCACGCGGCGAAACTGCCCGCACTACATCCACCGGGAGGGCTGATCGATGGACGCCGACCGCCGCCAGGAGATCCTCGCCACGCAGAAGCCCGATATCCCCTGGGCCAACGAGCCCGCGATGGGCGGGTACTACACCGAGGCCGAGTTCGAGGCCGTGCGCCGCGAGATGGAGCGGTGCAACCAGCCGCACGTCGGCTTCAACGCCCACGCGCCGATCGCTCTGGAGTTCGAGGAGAAGTTCGCCGAGTGGTGCGGCGCCGAGGCCGCCATCACCAACAACGGCGCGGGCACGGGGCTCGACATGGCCATGATGTGCCTGGACCTGGAGCCCGGCGACGAGGTCATCGTGCCCGCGATCAACTTCAAGGCCGCCGCGCTGTCGGTCCTCGGCCAAGGCGGGACCGTGGTGTGGTGCGAGGTCGATGAGCGCACCTTCCAGGCCGACCCCGAGGACGTCGAGCGGCGCATCACGCCGCGCACGCGCGCCATCTACCCCGTGCACATGAACGGGATGGCGGCGCCCATCGACGTCTACCTCGAGATCGCCGAGCGCAACCCGCACCCGCGGCACGGGCCGCTGAAGGTCATCGGCGACGCCGCGCGCGCCCCCGGCGCCAAGCTCAAGGGCCGACGTGTTGGCTCGTGGGAGTGGATGTGCGTGTTCTCCTTCCACACCATGAAGCTGATGACCACGCTGGGCGAGGGCGGTGCGGTGGCGACGAACGATCTGGCGATGGCCGAGAAGATGCGCAAGATCCGCGGCTTCGGCGGCGACATCTGGGGCACCAACTACAAGCTCACCAACGTGCAGGCCGCGGTGGGCCTGGTGCAGCTCTCGCGCATCGACGAGATGACCGAGGAGCGCCGCGCGGTCGCCCATGAGCGCAACGAGCTGCTGGCGGGCCTCGAGGGCATCACGCTGCCCTACTGCCCGGAGGACCGCTGGCACACCTACTACCTCTACACCTGCCTGGTGCCGCCGGAGTGGGCGGGCGCGAAGCGCGACCGCGTCCTGGAGATCATGCGCGAGGACTACGGCATCCCCTGCGTGGTCGCCAACCCGCCGGTCTACCACTCGAACGAGTTCCTGCGCGCCAACACCGACTGCAGCGACCTGCCGCGCTCCGAGGAGCTCGGCCAGCGGTTGTTCTGCCCGCCGACGCACCCGCTGATGTCCACCTCGGACAACGAATACATTGCCGCGGCTCTCATCGAGACGGTTGAGCGGGTTCGAGAGGAAGGCTGATCGCCGCGGGCGCGGCTCAGCAGCCGGAGCGCACTCGTTCAGGACTCGATCCTGCGCCCCGTGGTCGTCTCCTCCGCCGCGTGGGGCGAGGCCGGGCGCGCGCGAGTGCGCGCCCAGTCGCGCAGCGCGTCGATGTCCTCCTTGCGCGTCGCCGACAGCGGCACCGTGGCGTGTACGCAGGCCAGCATATCCTCCTCGGTCACCTCGCGCCCCTGGTCGAAGGCGTCGTAGAGCGCGGAGATGACGATCTGCTCGATCTCCGAGCCCGAGAAGCCGACCGCGGCGTCGGCCAGCCTTGCGAGGTCGAACTGCTCGGGGTCGCGGTCGCGCTTGGCCACGTGGATGCGGAAGATCACCTCACGCTCGTCGCGGGAGGGCAGGTCGATGAAGAAGATCTCGTCGAAGCGGCCCTTGCGCATCAGCTCGGGCGGCAGCGCGGTGATGTCGTTGGCGGTGGCGATCACGAAGACCGGCTCGGTCTTCTCCTGCAGCCAGGTGATGAAGCTGCCGAACACGCGCGCGGTCGTCCCGGCGTCCGAGAAGCTCGAACTCTGGATGCCCGAGAAGCCCTTCTCGAGCTCGTCGAGCCACAGGATGCAGGGGGAGATCGACTCCGACAGCCGCATGGCGCGCCGCATGTTCTGCTCCGACGAGCCCACCACGCCCGCGAACACCGAGCCGACGTCGAGGCGCAGCAGCGGCAGGTGCCACAGGCCCGAGACGGCCTTCGCCGACAGACTCTTGCCGCAGCCCTGCACGCCGATGAGCAGCACGCCCTTGGGCTGGGGGAGGCCGAACTTGCGCGCCGCCTCGCTGAAGGCCTTGCCGCGCTTGGCCAGCCACTCCTTTGAAGGCCTTGCCGCGCTTGGCCAGCCACTCCTTGAGGCCATCGAGGCCGCCGATGTGCGCGAACCGCTCCTCGGCCGAGTGGAACTCCAGGATCCCCGACTTGCGGATGATCTGCTCCTTCTCGGCGAGCACGACTTCGACGTCCTCCGGGTCGAGCGCGCCGTTGAGCACCACGGCCTTGGCGAAGGCGTCCTCGGCCTCGCAGGCCGTCAGGCCCAGCGCGGCCTTGACCAGCAGCTCGCGGCCCTCGTCGTCGAGGTCGATGCGGATGTTGGGGTTGCTCGACACCTGGGTGACGATGCCCTGCAGCAACTCCCCCAGCTCCTCCTGGCCCGGGAGCGGATAGTCGATGACCGTGATGTCCTTCTCCAGGTGCGAGGGGATAGTGAGCACGGGCGAGATGATGATGAGCGTCTTGTAGCTGGCGCGGAACGAGCGCGCGACGTCGCGCAGCTTGCGCTCCACCGTGGGGTCGTCGAGGAATGGGTCGAAGTCGCGCAGCACGAACAGCGCGGCCCCCTTGTGCTCGATGGCGAAGTCGAGCGCC
>JALGUI010000429.1 GCA_029820915.1 Candidatus Zipacnadia bacterium
GGGATGATGTGCTGCCAGTTGTGCCCCGAGCCGATCTTGGTGTACGCGCCGCCGCGCCTGTCGAGGAAGCCCTCGTACTGCTCGCCGGGTGGATTGCGCAGCCAGAAGTTCTGCCGCGCCTTCACCAGCCAGTCCACGAGGGCGGCGCCCCACTCCACGTCCTCCCAGCCGTCGCCGGGCGCGCCCATGGCGTGACGCCGCACGAACGACGGGTCCCGCGCCACCCGCAGGTCGGTAAGCACGATGTCCTCGAGCGACGGCGTCACCTCGCCGGTCTCCCCCGGCCAGTACCATCGGTAGCCCAGGCGCTCGAGCAGGTCGTAGGCCGCGTAGACTACGCCCCGCGGTCCGCCGCCGGCGACGATCAGGTGCTCGCCCGCCGTGCGGTTCACCACGCCCTCGACCGACAGCGCCAGCTCGCGGCTGCCCGCCCGGTGGCCGACCATCGGCAGCCGTCCCACCTCCGCCACCACGAGCGCGGGCTCGTCGCGCTTGGGCGCGCCGCGCTCGATGGCGAGCCGCGCGCCACTGGCCTTCTCGATGTAGCGCTGCAGCTCATCCGCCGCGAACCGCTCCTGCAGCGTCGGCTCGGGCGGGACATGGATCGCCGCCACCGCCCGACCATCCTCGACCAGCGTCACCGCGCGCGCCGGGGCTCCCGCCGACGACGCCACCAGGGCGGCCACCAGGGTGATGACTGTTCGGTATGCGGTCATGACAGGCTCCTCTCGCTCCACTCGGCGGCTCGGACCACCGCCTGGGAGTATTCTCGCCATGAGTCCCCAACGCCTCCGACGCAGGAGTCGATGGTGGCGCAGGGAAGAATAGCGCGGCCTATCACTGAATGACCGAGACCCGAGGCGCCGGCATGACCGAGCATCGCTACCTCGACAGCCGCACCGGCGCGCATCCGTACGACCTCGACGAGGCCCTGCGCCCGCCGCACGTCTTCTACCTCACCGCGGACATGATCCCGCGCGAGGCGTGGGACCCCGGCAGCCCCATGCGCGAACACCTGCGCACGCCGAACCTCGACCGGCTCGTGGCCGACGGGACGCTGTTCACCCACGCCTGCACGACTTCGCCGCTGTGCGGGCCGTCGCGCGCGGCCACGCTGACCGGCCGCTACCCGTACCTCCTGGTCAACGAGGAGCGCGCGCACGACGGCTTCGCGTACGCCCTGCGCCCGAACGACACCATCTTCCCCGAGTATCTGCGCCACGCCGCCTGGGTCACGAAGCACGCGGGCAAGTGTCACATCGGCGCGCACAAGTTCATCGACGCCTTCGGCGAGAACGCGACACCCTGGGATCGCTGGGCGCCGCCGCTCGCCGATGACGACGGCTACCTGCGCTACCTGCGCGGGCTGGGCGTCGAGCCGCCCGAGTGGCGCGACCCGATCCGCGGCGTGCGCCCCGGCGGCGAGGCAGGCAACAGCTACGGCGGCTGGATCGTCCGGCCAGATGGCCGCGAGTTGCCCGAGGAGGCCACGTACTCGCAGTACCTGGCCTGGCTCGCGGGCGAGACGCTTGCGAGCGCCCTCCACCAGCGCCGGGAGGCCGGCGCGCCCATCTACCTGCAGCTCGACTTCTTCGCCCCGCACCAGCCCTTCATGGTGCCGACCTGCTACGAGGAGCGGGCACGTGAGCTGGCCGAACACCTGCGGCTGCCCGACAGCTACCACGATGCCGTCGCGGGCGAGGTCGAGGGCCTGCCGCGCGTGTACGAGTTCTACCGGCGCAACTGGGGCCTGCACGATCCGGAAACCGCGCGCCGGTACATGCTCATGAACTTCCTGCAGATCGAGGCGCTCGACGCCGCCCTCGGCCGATTCCTCGACGCCCTCGACCGCCACGGGCTGTACGACGACGCGCTGATCGTGTTCGCGGGGGACCACGGGGAGATGAACTGCGAGCTGGCGCTGGTGGACAAGGGCGTCTACGGCCACCCCAAGGTCGCGCTCGTGCCGCTGGCGGTCAAGCTGCCCGCGGGCGAGGCGGCCGGGATACGCGTCGAGGGGCTCGTCACGCTGCTCGACATCGCGCCTACGCTGCTCCAGGTCGCCGGCGTCGCGCCGACGGAGCGCCTGGACGGGGAGTCGCTGCTGCCGCTGATCCGAGGCGAGGTGGCCGCGCGCGGTGCGCCCTTCATCTTCGAGGCCGGCTGGCATATCTGCCCGAATCCGGCCGTCTCGTACTTCGCCGAGCTTGGCGGCCGGCGGCTCATGTACACGCACAACCTGACCTCCGAGTTCGATGAGCTCTACGACCTCGACGACCGCTCGTACCGCAACATGGCGCGCGATCCCGCGATGGCCGAGGCGCGGGTCGAGATGATCCGGCGCCTGGCCGCGTTCCTTGAGGCCGACCCGCGCTGGGCGTGCTACTGGCACACCTTCCGCCTCGACATGTACGAGCATCTCGACGTGGGCGGCGGGGACTACCAGATGCTCCGTCCCGAACCCTGATCGGACCCGGGAGGTCCGCACCATGCACACAGTCTCGCTTGCGCTGACGGTGTCGATGGCCACGTGCGGGTGGGGCGGTGCGCACGGAGTGATACGGCAGCACGCCGTCCGGTCGCTGCCGCAGTGGCAGCAGGAGCTGCTCGGGGAGTCGGCCGGCCGTCTGTGCTCGGACTACCTGAGCCTGCAGGACAAGCACGCGGGCGGTCGGCGCCCGGACCTCGATCGCTACTGCCGGGTCCCCGACGTCGCCCTGTCGCTGCACGACGTGTGCGCCGTCGCGGCCACCGTGGACGGCATGCGCTGGTATCTCGAGCGCGTGCGCGACAGCGTTCAGGCGGGCGAGATCGACGAGGCCGCCCGCTACCTCGGCGTGCTCTGCCACTGGTTCGAGGACCCCGGATCGCCGACCATGCACTGCACCGAGGGCTTCATCGACGAGGCGAAGCTGCGCGAGCTCATCCCGCCGCCGGACGACATGCGCCGCTGGCACTACCTCTACGGCTACAGCGGCATCGCCGACAACGGGAGCTACGAGGTCCCCGCGATCGAGCACCGGCCGGTGCTGCTGGGGCGCACCATCGACGAGGCCGCCCTGCACATGCAGCGGCGCCAGCGGCTGCAGGCAGCTGATCGCCGCGGAGGTGCCCACCAGCGCCGACGTCATCTACACCGGCCTGTGCCTGGCGACCGGTCGCATCGAGGGCGACACCGACCACCTCGATGCGGTGCCGCTGACCGACTTCGTGTCCAACTACCGTGGCGGGTCGGCCGGCGCGCCCTACAAGTGGGTGCCCTTCCTGATCGACGCGAGCTTCGACCCGCAGCGCAACGTCGTGCCGCTGGAGCTTGCCGGCGCCGATGGCCCGGCGCGGCACGAGCGCGGCGTCGGGATGGGCGTGCCCTTCGCGCTCGACTGGAGCTTCGGCCCCGGCGGCGTGATGTCGCGCTTCACGGCGACCGTCGGCCTGCACCCCGCGTCCGCCGAGGGCGCGGCGGCCGTCTTCGCCGTGCTGGTCAACGGCGAGGAGATGGCGTGCGTCGGGCCTGTCGCCGCCGGCGAGCCCGGCCGTGAGATCGAGGTCGTGCTGCCCGCCGACGGGTCGGCCATCGACCTGGTGCTTGAGACGCGGGTGGCGCCCGACGGCGGCGGCGACGATTGCCT
>JALGUI010000021.1 GCA_029820915.1 Candidatus Zipacnadia bacterium
GAGGATCACGGGCCGGGCCACTGCGAGTTCCCGGGCACCGACAGTGGCGACTGGCCGGTCGAGTAGACGCAGGAGCCGCGGCGCTCGGCGTCGAACCACCAACGAGGGCCGCTTGGTGCACGCCGTGGGCCGGGCGGCCCGCGCGTGATGCATGTGGGGAGCCCGCGGAGGTGACAGGATGAGACGGGGCTTCACGCTCATCGAGCTTCTCGTCGTCATCGCCATCATCTCGATTCTGGCCTCGATCCTGTTCCCGGTGTTCTCGCGGGCGCGGTCGAAGGCCCGGGGCGCCTCCTGTACGTCGAACCTGCATCAGCTTGCCATCGCCCTCAAGATGTACGCGGACGACTACGACGAGGTAATGCCGCGATGGAGTCTGATCGGCGGCAGCCCGACCGGCGGCGCTCCCTCGGGGTACCCCTACACGTGGGACGAGCAGGTTCTGCCGTACTACCGCAACAAGAACATCCTGTACTGCCCTGAGAACCCGTTCGGGCGGGGACTGCGCTCCTACGCGCTGCCCAGGTACGTCAGCGGCACCGGCCTCGGGCGCTTCCCTAATCCCGTGGCCACGGTGGCGCTGTTCGAGAAGGGACAGTACGCGTTCGGCGTGTGGGACGATGCGACCGGGGAGAACGTCTACCAATCACACACCTCGCGAGGGCAGCCGGGGTACTCAGAGGTACCTTTTCACAACGAGGGAAAGAACTTCGCGTTTATAGACGGGCACGTGAAGTGGTATACTAAGGGTGCCGGGCCGTTCGCGGCCAGCTATCGGGTTGGCGCGGACCCCGGTGCGTGTGAGGTGCCAGGTGAGCCCCCGTCCGGCGATTGGCCGCCCGCGGGCTGATCGCCTGGAGGCGCATATCTCCGATGCACAGGAGTGTGAGGTCATTGACGAGCCATCGCCGCAGAGGCTTTACCCTGGTCGAGCTGTTGACGGTCATCGGTATCATCGCTGTGCTTGTCGCCATTCTCTTCCCGGTTCTTGGCCGCGCGCGCTCCAGTGCGCGGAAGGCCCGCTGCCTGTCCAACCTGCAGCAGCTCGGCACAGCGATCGAGACGTACGTGCAGGACAACCACGGCTTCCTGCCCCCGTGGTCGATCACCCACCCGGGGATCAACCCGTGGACGGCGCCACCCGACGCGATCAAGAACGTCGCCGATCCGTCGGTCGCCACCTGGGACACGTCCATCATGAGCTACCTGCGTAACGTAGACCTGCTCGTATGTCCGGACAACCCCAACAGCGACGCGCGGAGCGCTCGCTCCTACGCCATCACTCAGTACACGCAGAGGCCCATGGCGCTACCGAGCGGCGGCATCATCGCCATCGGCGGCTTCCGGGACGACATCCCCGCGCCGCAGCTTACGGTGCTGCTGTTCGAGAAGGGCAATAACGAGCCCGGCGCCTGGGGCGACGCGCTGGGGCAGAACGTGTACCAGTTCGCCGACGAGACTCCGGACACAGACCAGATGTGGCACTTCAACGGCAAGAACTTCCTCTACGTTGACTACCACGCCGAGTGGTCGGGGAAGGGCTCCGGGCCGTTCGCCAACGTGGGCGCGGGCGACACCACTGACGTATGGGACGGCCCGGGCACCTGCGAGGATTGGGGCAGGCCGACCGACGGTGGCGACTGGCCGATGCCCGACTGACCGACGCAGCCGACATCACCTGACACGGCCGCCGCCGGCCCTACGCCGGCGGCGGCCGTCCTTGTTTGGCGGAACGCCGGGACTGGGGCGAGCCCGGCGGGCGGATGGCGACGACGAACGGCCGGGCGGGAACGTAGTCCCGCCCCTCCGAACGACCACGGCAACGGCAGACGACCGCAAGCACCGTGGTGCGGACGACCTCGTCCGCACGTCGTTCGCGATGACGACGAACGGCCGGGCGGGAACGTAGTCCCGCCCCTCCGAACGACCACGGCAACGGCAGACGACCGACGCATGTGAACATGCGCCGGTCCGGACGGCGACGACCGCGCCTGTCTGGCGGAACGCGGGGGCCCGGGCGAGCGTCAGTCACGGTGTGGCCCTGGGCCGCCGCCGGCGTTCTTCCCGGCGCGGCCCCGTTGTGCTATACTCGCGGTGTGCACAGCCTACGGCTGCAATGAGGAACACGACGTAATGAGAGCGCTCCGGCGCGCCGACTTCCAGATGCTGACCGTCGTGCTGCTGCTGTGCATCATCGGCGCCATCGCCATCTACAGTTGCACGCGCGCGGGCCGGTTGCCGACCGCCAAGGTCACGATGCAGATTGCCTACGTGGTCATCGGCCTGGCGATCCTGTTCGGGACCATGATGGTGGACGCCGGCAAGCTGCGCAGGCTCGCCTGGCCGATCTACCTGACGGTCATGGGGCTGCTGGTCATCGTGCTGATGGTGGGCCAGATCCGCGAGACGAACCGGTGGATCCCGCTGGGCCCCGTGCATCTGCAGCCCTCCGAGCTGGCCAAGCTGGCGGTCATCCTGATGCTCGGAGCGTTCGTGGCGCGTGAGGGCGACGAGAAGGGCGACTTCCTGTTCCTCGTCAAGGCGCTGGCCTACGTCGGTGGGCCCGCCGTCCTGATCCTCCTGCAGCCCGACCTGGGCACGCCCATTGTGCTGTTCTTCATCTGGCTGGTCATGATGTTCGTCTTCGGCGCCAACCCGGGTCACCTGACGGCCTTCACGCTGGCCGGAGTGATGCTCTTCGCCGGCGCCTGGGGCTTCGGCATCATACGCCCGCATCAGCAGGCGCGACTGAGCGCCTTCCTGTACCCCGAGCGCGACCCGCAAGGCGCCGCCTACCACCTTCGCCAGTCGCTGATCGCCGTGGGATCGGGGCACCTGTGGGGGCAGGGGCTGTTCCACGGTCGGCAGAGCCAGGGCGAGTTCATCCCGGACCAGGAGACCGACTTCGTCTTCACGGTCGTCGCCGAGGAGTTGGGCTTCGTGGGCGCGGCGTCGGTGGTGGTCCTGTACGGGCTGCTGCTCTATCGCGGGCTGGCGGTGTCCGCGGCGGCCTCGAGCCCGTTCGACCGCGTGGTGGCCGCCGGCATCACGGCGATGCTGCTGATTCAGATCTACGCCAACATCGGCATGACCATCGGCCTCGTGCCCGTCAAGGGCATGGCGCTGCCCTTCCTCAGCTATGGGGGCAGCAGCCTGATCACGAACATGCTGGCCGTGGGCATCCTGCAGACCATCCACATGCGGCGCGAGCAGATCGTGTTCTAGCGCCCGATCATGGCAGTGGGAATACGGAGCGAGATGGCAAACTCGGACGCGTCGCAATGGCAGGTCAGGGGTTGGCAGGGCGTCGTGGTGACGGTGCCCGGCGAGTGGGACATCGCCGCCATCAGCGGCGACCGCGAGCAGGGCTACATGCGCATCGACGACGCGGACAGCATGCCGCGCGTCGAGATCAAGTGGCAGAAGTCCACGGGCTTTGTGGACATCAAGGGCGTGGTCGATAAGTACCTGAGCGACCTGGGCCGCAAGCGCAAGCGCGACGAGCCCGAGATCGAGGTGGACCGCGACTGCCCCGTGGTCAGCAAGCGGCGCATGCGGCACAAGCGCGACCTCAACTGCTTCGCCTGGCGCGGGCAGGTGCACGGCTTCGGCGCCGGCTGGTACTGTGAGGAGTGCCGGCGCGTGATGGTCGTCCAGGTGCTGACGGAGCCGGATGAGGACGGCCTGGAACTGGCCGGGCGCATCATCGGCGACCTGCAGGACCACCCGAGCGACGACTGGCTGACGTGGTCCACGTACGGCCTGCATATGCAGGCCCCCGAGCGCTTCGAGCTTGCCGACCAGAAGTTGATGGCGGGCCTCATCGAGTTGCGCTTCGCGGACAGTGGCGAGGAGATCGTGGGGGTGCGCTGGGGCATGGCGAACGTCGCGCTCAAGGACGCGTCGCTGCGCCGGTGGGCTGAGCAGGCGATCCCGCAGTACCACAAGGGCGTCAGACTCTCCTGGGAGGACGCCGAGTTCCGCGGCTACCCGGCGGTCGAGGTCAGCGGTCATTTCTCGAACCCCCTGCGGCACCTGCAGTCCTTCGCCATGCATGTGGCGGGCAAGCCCTACCCGGAGGTGGTCAAGGGCTGGGTGTGGCTGTGCGAGGACGAGAACCGGATCTACTACGCCGGCGTGCTGGTTGACGAGGATCACCTCGAGCTGGCGGAGCAGGTCGCCATGCGCATCGCCTGTCCGGACGCTCAGCCCGGCGGCGCGGACGAGGAGGAGCCGATCCGATGACGCGACCGATCGTCGCGGCTTTCGTGCTGGTGGTCGCCACGGCAGCGGCCGGCTGGTGCCAGGACGCGGACGCGCGCGCACAGGCCATCGAGCTGGTGCGCGAGAGCCAGGAGCTCGCCAACGCGGGCGACCACGCCGCGGCTACGCAGAAGCTGCTGCAGGCGCTGGAGATCGACCCCGACTACCCCAGCACTCACGCGCATCTGGGCTACCTGTACGAGCTGGAGGGGGAGGCCGTCAAGGCGCTCGCCAGCTATGGGCGGCTGCTGGAGCTGCGCCCGGATGACGAGTACGGTCGCTCGCGCATCGCGCACCTGTTCTTCGGCGGCGGCTTCCCGCGCAGACTCAAGCTGTCGCTACTGCAGTTCAGCCCCATCTCCTTCGTTACCGATGAGTGCCGCGTGCGGCTCACCGAGGGGATCGACGACCTCCATCGGCGCGTCGCCTACACCAGGGGCGTCATCTACCCGGAGGGCATGGCGGACCGGGAGGGCCCCGTCGAGGTCGAGATCCCGTCCGCGGGCGGTCAGGGCGTGGTCGGCACCGCGCACTTCAATCGCGTCTGCTACGGCTTCACCGCGGTGCCCGAGAGTGAGGAGCTGCGCATGACGGCGATGGTGCACTACCCGTCGCCGCTGCTGAGCGTCCACGAGGCCGACTACTCCGGGCTGGCCGAGCGCGTTGCGCACATTCTCCTGCGCGTGCACTGCTATTCCCGCGCCTGCTTCGCGCTCCCGCAGGCCGTCGAGGAGCGGATCGTGCGCGTGTGGATGTGTGAGAGCGGGCCGACCGGCGCCGAGCAGTACGAGGACGATGTCTTCCTCTACGACGTCTCGCGCGACCGCCGGCCGGTGGAGTGGCTGCGTGAGGTCGCCCACGAGTGGGGCCACTACGCCCTGCCGCGCATGGGGCGCTTCACGGAGCCCGAGCCGTACGCCAGCGGCGTGCTGGGCGAGGTGCTGTTCCTGCAGCTTCTGGCCGAGGAGGCCGGGCTGGTGGTCGGGGAGCCGTGGCCGTCGGAGCGGGCGCAGGCGGCCATCGGCGGGCTGTGGGGCAACGGCCGCGTGGAGCTCGCGACCTATCTCGACGACATGCGCCACAGGACGCTCGACCTGTGGCTCGAGCAGGGCCCGAACTCCGAGCTGGCCGCCGGCCTGGGCGAGGCGTCGTTCCACTACCTGGTCGGGGCGATGGTATGGGTGGAGGCGGCCCACGGGCACGACATGCTGCGCGCCACGCTGCTCAAGGCCCCCGGCGAGTCGCCCGCCGACTTCTACTACGGCTACCGCCAGGCGATTCGCGAGGCGGCGGGCAGGGGCGAGATCACGCTGCTGGCGGGCGGGCTGGACCCCACGCGCAGCGAGCTGTCCGAGCCGCCGGTCGAGGGCGCGCTACGCCGCGAGGACGTGCGCCTGGCCCCCGGCGACCACGCGCAGTTCCCCGTCTACCTGCTCGACGGACCGGCGGCGGTGCGCATCACGCCGGGCCTGCGGCAGACGAAGCTCGGCCTCTACGTGGACGGCGTCGGGCCGCTGCCCATCGAGGGCGGCGACCCGGTGAGCCTCGGGCAGCGCGAGCAGGGCTGGCACACGCTGATGCTGCAGGTCCCTGAGGACGGCGACGCCGCAGCCCTGCGCTCGCTCGTGATCACGACCGGCGAGCCGGACGTGCCCGCGCCGGGGCTGGAGGAGTAGGGCCTGTGTTGCTGGCGGGAGGTCCCGTTGGAGCTTGACAGGGTCAGAGCCCTCAGCTATATTGCACCCGAGGAGAACATTAGTTCGATATGCTCCCTGGGCATCCTATCGCACTTGCGGGCCAGGAACGTCAGCCATGTGTCCGTTGCCTCGGAGAGTGTGCAGAGCATTCGTGCCCGCGTACGGGTGCCCTGTTCGGACGGCTCCCGCAGAGCACTTCACTCGTATGTGAATCTGTACTTCTGTCCCCGCAACCCCATGATGTACCGTGTGCTTGATGAAGGAGCGAGGGTCTGTGTGGTCGAAACAGCGCCTGAAGTCATGGGAGTCGCGGGCACGATCATTGCCGACCGCAATGCTGCACAGGCACTGGTGCGTTTCGCTCCCTTCCCTGAAGGTCTCGCTGGCCTCGACGCGGACCTTGTCTACGCTCGGTACTGGACGCACGACGATCCGATCGAGTATGCGAAACGAAAGGCGATCAAGTGCGCCGAGGTCCTGGTGCCCGACCTCGTCCCTCCTCAGTACATTTCGCGCATCCTGGTGCTAACGGAGGAAGCTCGATCGCGGATCATCGTGCAGCTAGGCGATACTACTGCGCATCTAGAAGTGGAGGTCAACGGTGATGTCTTCTTCCACTCCTGAGACGTGCGGCGGGAAGGTGCGGGTGACCCAGGGCGACCTCTTCAAGTCGGGTGCTCAGACGCTGGTCAATACCGTGAACTGCGTTGGCGTCATGGGCAAAGGCATCGCACTGGAGTTCAAGAAGCGTTTCCCCGACATGTACGAAGACTACGTCCGGCGCTGCGACGCCAATGAAGTCGAGCTTGGCCGACCATACCTCTATCGGCGTGAAGCCCCGCCGCACATCGTGCTCTTCCCAACCAAGAGCCATTGGCGGGCCTTCTCCCGTATCGATGATATTATCGCGGGCCTGGAGTACCTCCTGGACCACGCCGAGGAGTGGGGTGTCGAGTCCATTGCTGTGCCTCCTTTGGGTTGCGGGAATGGACAGCTGGAGTGGCGTATGGTAGGGCCGACTCTCTTCCGCTACCTGGCACGGCTGGGCGTGCCAGTCGAACTGTATGCACCGTGGGATGCCCCCCCGGAACAGCTTAGCCTTGCCTTCTTCAAGGATGAGACGGCGCATGGGAGCACGGGTCGGGAGGACAGCTTGTGCGCGGGCGTGATTGCAATAGTCGAGGTGCTCAGCCGGCTTGAGGCCGAACCATTCGTTGACCCGACGGGGCGGATCAAGCTGCAGAAGCTTGCGTACTTCGCGACGGCCATGGGGCTCGCAACGGGCCTCAGCTTCCGCCGATCTAGCTACGGTCCGTATTCCGAGGATCTGAAGGGTGTCCTGAGTCGCCTGATCAATAACGGCGTGCTTCGTGAGGAGAAACGAGGGCGCATGTTCAGAGCGCGCCCTGGTCCCACATACCCTGATGCTCGCGATAGGTACTCACTGGACCTCCAGGAGTGCGAAGGCGCGATCAGTCAGCTCCACGATCTGTTCGCGCGCTTGGACACGCGAACGGCCGAGCTTGCCGCGACCGTCCACTTCGCAGCCGATGAGCTTCGGAACGGCGACCAGCCTCCGACCGAGTACGAGGTCTTCGAATACGTTGTGGACTGGAAGCAGCGGCGCAGGCCACCGTTCGCAGAGGCGGAGATTGCTGGCATGATCCGGGAGATGGCCGCCATCGGCCATCTCCAGGTCCGCGGCAGCACCGAACTCCCCGTGCCTGACGATGTCATGGGCGGGAGTTGGGCCTAGGCGGAACGCTGGGGCAGTTCTCAGCGGTCACCTATTCCCAGGTCCAGCAGGCGGTTGATGTTGCGCCAGGCGACCTTCTCCCACACCTCGTCGGGGATCTGCCCGCGCAGCGACCGGAAGTAATCCGGCAGCGGCGGCTCGTACTCCGGGAACGAGATGTCGGTGCCGAACATGATCCGGTCCTGGAACTGCTCCAGGAACTGGCTGCCGAACTCCGGGTCGCGGCTGATGGCGTTGTGCCCGCTGCCCGCCGACAGATCCCCCCACAGGTTGTCGTACTTCTCGAACAGCTCCACCAGCCGCCCCGGTATGACCGGGCCCTCAGGGTACCCGTTGCGCGTTTCCTGGGTCAGGTCGGCGCTGATCTCGGCCCAGAATGGCTGCGAGTGGCCGAGGATGGTCAGGTCCGGGAACTCTTTCAGCGTCCTCTCCAGCCGCGGCAGGCCCAGGTCGTCGTAGAAGCCGTAGTACCCCCCGACCGCGGGCGCGACGTGAATCGTCATGGGCAGGCCGTAGTCGGCTATGTACCGGAACATGTTCCAGCACAGCGGGTCATCGAAGGGCAGGTTGGGGATGACCTCGCCGACGCCCTTGCAGCCCATCTCCGTGTAGATGCGCAGGAAGGGGCCGAAGTCGGTCTCCGGGCTGTTCGTGCCCTGGCGCGGGTCCAGCACGCAGAACGGGATCAGGCGGTCAGGGTGCTGGGCGCAGATATCGACCGTGTCCTCCGGCGGCGTGTAGCGATGGCGGCATTCGGGGCTGACGCCCGAGAGCACGACGGCCATGTCGATGCCGAAGTGGTCGAGCCGGCCGACGAGTTCGTCGCCGGTCGGGTAGGTCGTCCCGCTGGTGCGCGGCACGGACTTGGTGCGGCAGGCGTGGGTGTGGCAGTCGATGAGCATGGCGAAGCACCTCTCGTGATAGCCTGATGGCCGACTCGGCGCGGAGTCTTCGCCGTCCGCGGCCAAAGGACTTCTACGTGCGCAAGAAGAACGCCATGCAGCAGACGCGCTGACGGCGCATGAGGAGGCGCCCATGGGACACCGGAAGTGGTGCCGGCTGAGTTGGGCGGTTTTGCTGGCGGTGATGGGAGGCACGGTGATGAGTGGCGCGGGGGCCGCGACCTGCTACCTGAGCCCCGACGGCGACGACGGCGCCGCGGGCACGCGCGAGGCGCCGTGGCGGTCGCTCGCCAAGGCGAACGAGAGCGTGGCGCCCGGCGATACCGTCGTGCTCCTCGACGGCGAGTACGATGGCGCCATCGAGCCGGCGGTCTCGGGCGAGGAGGGTGCGCCCGTCACGTACCGATCGGAGTCGCCGCTGGGGGCGGTGCTGCGCGGCGGTGAGGCGTCCGGCGGCGAGCGGGCCTGCGTGTACCTGGCGGAGCGTTCGCACATCGTCATCGAGGGCTTCCACATGCTGCCCGATGGCGGCCGGTGGATGCGCCTGCAGAGCGCCACGCACTGCACGGTCGCCGACTGCACGATGGAGGAGGGCGGTGGGTGGGGAGGCGTCCGCTGCGATGACTGCCACCTCAACCGCTACCTGCGCAACACCGTGCAGCGGCCGGCGTCGCTGAACGAGTGGGGGCACTGCGGCGGGAACATGTGGAACAACCAGGGCTGCTCGCACTGCGTCTTCGAGGGCAACCACTTCAGCCGCGCGGGCCACTGCCCGCTGCACATCTGGTTCGACTGCGAGTACATGGTCCTGCGCGGCAACACCTTCGACTGCCGGTGGGGCCGCAACTTCGAGTTCTTCTCCGCCCCGCTGATGCTGATCGAGGGCAACGTCATCACCAACGGCTTCGACGGCTCGGGCTCGGCCGACGGTCGCGCCAAGCTGTTCATCATCGACGGCATCTTCCGCCGCAACCTGATCTTCCGCAACTGGTACATGCCGCTCGTGATCAACGCCTACCAGTGGCCCGGTCACCCGGAGGCCGATCCCTTCTCGATGGCAACGTCGCGGCTTTATCACAACACCTGGTACCGCAACCACGACGGGGCCTTCCAGCTCAGCGACTACGGCGGGCGGTCTCGCCGCGACCACTGGGTCTACGGGAACGTCTTCGCCAACAACATCTTCTTCGATAACGACCCCGGCGGCGGCCACCTCGCCCTGCGCATCCACGGCGGCATCGCCGACGACAACCGGTGGCTCACCAACGCTATGTGCGGCGACCGTCCCGGTCGAGCGACCATCCGCTATGACACCGAGTACCCTCGCGCGACCGAGTGGCCGGGAGAGCCGCTGACCGCCGTCGAGGCGGGCGAGCACAGGCCGGCGCAGTTCGAGGGCAACCTGGACATCGAGCCGCGGTTCGTGGACGCCGAGGCCGATGACTACCGCCTGCGCGCCGACAGCCCGTGTCGCGACGCGGGCAGGCCGCTGGCGCGAGCGGCGGCATCGGGCTCGGGGCGGCTACTGCCTGTGGACGATGCGCGCTGGTTCTACGATGGCTTCGGCATTCCTGGCGAGCAGGGCGACATGATCGTGGTGGGCGAGGACCGGCGGGAGGCGCGCGTGGTGACTCGTGACCTCGAGGCCGGCACGCTGGCGCTCGACCGGGACCTGACCTGGCGCGAGGGCGATGCGGTGACGCTGCCCTTCGCGGGCGACGCACCGGACCTGGGGGCGTATGAGATGGGCGCCGAGGGCGAGGAGTGGTACCGGGCGCCCGTCGTGCCCGACGGCCTGCGCCTGCCTACTATGGAGACGGCCGCCGAGCCGGTGGTTGTCGTAGGCTTCGAGGAGGAGGACCGCGAGGACTGGCACTACTACTGGAACTTCTCGCGCCAGAAGAACACCGACTCGCGCCTGGACGACGCGACCGCACACAGCGGCGCTCGCTCCATGCGGGTGTACGCGGAGGATGATGGCGCGATCATGTCGTGCGACATCCGGCCGCGCTGGTGGGACATCGACCGCTTCCCCTACGCGCGCTTCGCCTACCGCATCCCGGAGGGCGTGCCGGTGGGCATCTTCCTGTATGCCTTCGCGACCGCTGAGTGGGGCGTGGGCGCCGTGTGTGTTGGGGGGAGTCCGGCGCGCGACGCCGGCGGCTACCCGCACGTCGAGCGCTATGAGCTGATCGACGATGGCCGCTGGCACGAGGTGACGGTGGACGTGCGCGCGATACGCGAGGTCCACCCGGACGTGAAGCTGCTGAAGATGCTGCGCTTCTACACCGCGGGGAACGGGCGAAAGGGCCAGCAGTACTGGTTCGACGACTTCGCCATCCTGCCGGCGGAGGGCCTGTAGCCGGGGGCGCAGACCGTCCCCGCAGCTTGCCGCGGGGGGCCCCCTGTGGTAAGATGTGGGTGGCGAGGGCAACCCTGCGGGATGCGTGACGCCCGCACAGGTTTGAGCCAACACTTACCTACTGGGAGCCCGGCTTCGCCGGTGGCATGACACTTCGCCCTAAGGGGCCCAGCCCCTTCACGCGAAGATACATAAGACTGGCGGGAGGGCACCCCCCGCTTCCAACGGGGTTCACAACCCAGAGGGCCAACGGTCATCGCGGGGTCCTCGCCACCTGTGCTTCCCCCGGCCGTGTCCGCACACCTCCTGCCGCGTCATCCGCGGACGACGCGCGTGGTGTCACTTATGACTGGCAGCCTCTTCGACAGCGGCGAAGTTGACCCGAGCGCGCCACTCGCGGCGCGCATGCGCCCGCGAGCGCTCGAAGAGATGGTCGGCCAGGAGGAGATCCTGCGCGACGGCTCGCCCCTGCGCCGGGCGCTCGAGGCCGACCGCGTGCCCTCGATGATCGTCGTGGGCCCGGCGGGCACGGGCAAGACCACGCTGGCGCGCATCATCGCCCGTCACACCAGCTCCCACTTCGTGGCGCTGTCGGCCGTCGAGGCGGGCGTCAAGGAGATCCGCGCGGCCGCCGCCGAGGGCCGCGAGCGACGCGCACTGCACGATGCGGGCACCATCCTCTTCCTCGACGAGATCCACCGGCTGAACAAGGCCCAGCAGGACTACCTGCTGCCCCATGTCGAGGATGGCACCTTCACGCTCATCGGCGCCACCACCGAGAACCCGTTCTTCTCGATCATCAGCCCGCTGCTCTCGCGCTGCCGGCTGATCACGCTCGAGCCGCTGTCGCGCGAGGACCTGCGCGTGTTGCTCGACCGCGCGCTCGGCGACGAGGAACATGGACTGGCGGGGATGGGGCCGGATGTGCGCGACGAGGTGCTCGAGCACATCGCGCAGTTCGCGGGCGGGGACGCGCGCCTGGCGCTGAACGCGCTGGAAACGGCCGTGCTCAGCACTCCGACGGACGACGCCGGGCGGCGGCCGGTGGACATGGAGATGGCGCGCCGGGCGCTGGACAGGCCGGTCGTCAAGTACGACCGGGCGGGCGATGAGCACTACGACTGCATCTCAGCGTACATCAAGAGCATCCGGGGCTCCGACCCCGACGCGGCGATCTACTGGCTGGCGAGGATGCTTGAGGGCGGGGAGGATGCGCGCTTCATCGCCCGGCGCCTCGTTATCGCGGCCGCCGAGGACGTGGGGCCGGCCGACTCCACGTCGCTCAGGGTTGCGATTGCCGCGGCCGATGCGGTAGAATACGTGGGATTGCCGGAGGCCCAGATCCCGCTGGCCCAGGCGACGATACACCTCGCGCTGGCGCCTAAGAGCAACTCGGCGTACAAGGCCATAGCCGAGGCGCGGGAGGAGGTCCGTCGCGAGGGCGGCGGGCGGGCGCCGGACCACCTGGCGGGGGGGGCCAGGGCCGGGGCAGGCGACGCACAGTACCTCTACCCACACGACTATCCCGGGGGCTGGGTGCGCCAGAGCTACTGGCCGGAGGGCATGGAGCCACGCCGGTACTACGAGCCCGGCGACAACCCCCGCGAGCGCCGCATCGCCGAGCGCCTGGCCGAGCTGCGCGCCCTGCCGGCGCGCTCCGCCGGGGGCGAGGCGACGCGGTCTGACGACGCGGACGGCGCGGGCAACGACAGCGACGTGGGAGGGCGAGACGCGTGAGAATCGAGATAGACCCGATCGACGACCGGACGGCGGTGTGCGGCGCGTCCGGCGAGCTCGATGCCTACACCGCTCCCGACCTGCGTGACGCGCTCGACGAGCAGCTTGAGGCGGGCGTGTCGTGGATCATCGCCGACCTCAAGCAGTTGACCTACCTGGACAGCACCGGGCTGGGCATCCTGGTGGGCACGGCCAAGAAGTGCCGGCAGGCCGGCGGGGACCTCGCGGTCGCGTGCGACCGGGGCAACCTGCTGCGCATCTTCCAGATCTCCGGCACGGAGGAGATCCTCAACGTGGTGTCGGACGTCGATGCCGCCCGGGCCCGGCTGCAGGAGCTGGCGCAGGCGCGCGCGGGGGACGACGGCGGCGATGAGGAGGGGGAGTAGCATGTCCTCCAAGGACACGGACACCGTCCAGCTCGTGCTGCCGGGCCGCGCGGAATTCCTGCAGGTCGCGCGACTGACCACGAGCGGCGTCGCGACCCGCGCCGGTCTGACCGTGGACGACATCGAGGACCTGAAGGTCGCCGTCGGCGAGGCGTGCACGAACGTCATCGACCACGCCTTCGAGGGCGACGCCGAAGCCGGGGTGCGCAGGATCATCCTGCGCATGACGGTCGGCAAGGACGAGATCACCATTGAGGTGGAGGACGAGGGGTCGGGCTTCGATCCATCCGAGCTTGAGCGCGGCCGCCGCAACGGCCACGAGGGCGAGGGCGGCTTGGGCTTCTGGCTGATGAAGGAGCTGACGGACTCGCTGCGCATTGAAAGCGCGCCCGGCAGCGGCACCCGGGTCATCATGGTGAAGCGCGCATCCAGGTGACCTCATGAGTGACCGCTGGGACGAACTCACCACGCCGGAACTCTTCCGCCTCCTGAGGACCACGGGTGACGCAGCGGTGCGCGAACACCTGATCCAGCGCCATGAGGGGCTGGTCAGGCACGTCGCGAACGGCTACCGCGACTCAGGCGTCCCCTATGGCGACCTGGTGGGCGTGGGCCACATCGGCCTGATCAACGCCGTCGATCGCTATGACCCCGAGCGTGGGACGAAGTTCGCCACCTTCGCCGTCCCGACCATCCGCGGCGAGCTGCGCCGCTTCTTCCGCGACTCGACGTGGGGCCTGCGAGTGCCCAGGCGCGTCCAGGAACTTAGCCTCCGGGTCCGCGAGGCCAAGGAGGACATGACGCGCAAGCTCGGGCGCTCGCCGACGTACTCCGAGCTGGCCTCGGCCCTGAACGTGGCGGAGGAGGCGGTCATCGAGGCGATCGAGGTGGCCAGCCAGTACGAGCTGGCCAGCCTGCAGGACCCGAGCACCGACAGCCTCGACGACGAAGGCGGGCTGTCGGTGTCCGACCGGGCCGGGGAATTGGATCCGAACCTGGATCTGCTCGACCGCCGGGACGAACTGCGCTGGGCGCTGTCACACCTGGCGCCCAGGCAGCGCATCATCGTCGTCCTGCGCTACTTCCACGAGCTGAGCCAGCAGCAGGTCGCCGACCGGCTGGGGATCTCGCAGATGCACGTCTCTCGCCTGCAGCGGCGAGCCATCAACCGCCTGCGCGAGGTGTTCGAGAGGCGGGACCGGGAAGACGACGAGGGCGACAGGCGCCACTAGTGGCCAGCACCGCGCATACGGTCCGGACATGCAGCCGCCCGCGCCCGACACTCGGCGCGGGCTGACACTCACAGGGGAGAGCGACGCAGATGAAGTGCCAGGCGATCCGCGACAGCTTCCTCGGCTTCTTCGAAGAGCGCGGGCATCTGATCATGCCCAGCGCGCCGCTGATCACCGACGACCCGACCACGCTGTTCACCGTCGCCGGCATGCAGCCGTACATCGCGGCCTTCCGCGGCGAGGCGAGGCCGCCCGCGCCGCGCGTGGTGAGCAACCAGAAGTGCGCGCGCATGGGCGACCTCGAGCTCGTCGGGCGCTCGGCGACACACCACACCATCTTCGAGATGCTCGGCAACTTCTCGTTCGGCGACTACTTCAAGGAGGGCGCCATCGAGCTCGCCTGGGAGTACGTGGTGGACGTGCTCGGCATCCCGCGTGACGACCTGTGGATCACGGTCTTCGAGGACGACGATGAGGCCGAGCGCGTCTGGCACGAGCACATCGGCGTACCCATCGAGCGCATCGTGCGGCTGGGGCGCGGTGAGAACTGGTGGCCCGAGGAGCGGTGGGCGGGGCCGTGCGGGCCGTGCACCGAGATCCATCTCGACAACGGCCCCGGGGTCGGCTGTGGCCGGGCCGACTGTGGCCCGGCCTGCGACTGCAACCGCTTCGTCGAGCTGTGGAACCTGGTCTTCCAGATGTACACCGAGGCCGAGGACGGCACGCTGACCGAGCTGCCCGCGCCCGGCGTCGATACCGGCATGGGCTTCGAGCGCCTGGCGATGGTCCTGCAGAATAGGCCCTTCAGCTCCGAGACCGACGAGATGTGGCGGATCATCCAGCGCACCATCGAGATCGCGCGCCAGGACTGGGGCCGCGAGCTGTGCTACGGCGATGACCCCGATGTCGATGTGGCGCTGCGCGTCATCTGCGACCACGCGCGCGGCGCGGCCATGATCACCGCCGACGGCGTGGCGCCGACCAATGAGGGCGCGGGCTACGTGCTGCGGCACTTGCTGCGGCGGGCCTACCGCTTCGGGCTGCAGCTCGGCGCAAACGGGCCCTTCATGCAC
>JALGUI010000022.1 GCA_029820915.1 Candidatus Zipacnadia bacterium
GCCGTGAAGGAGGGGCCGCACGAGGGGCGGTCCGAAGGACCGCAACGAGGTCGGCCCAACCCGGTCGTGCCTGGCTCCAGGCACGGGCCGCCGCAAGTTGTGGGTAATGCATAGTTGCTGGAGCGCGGGCGCCCTCGCCCGCGCGCGGGCCCAATGCCCGCCGCCGTCACGTTCCGGCAGGAATCCCCCGGCGCCGCCCCGAACACCCGCCTCAGCATGCACCCCCGACACCGTTGGCTGCGCTCCCGGTGTCCGCCGCTGAGGGAGATGACCGATGCGCCTCATAGCCCCCCTGCTGGGAAGCTGCGCTCCCGGTGTCCGCCGCTGAGGGAGATGACCGATGCGCCTCATAGCCCCCCTGCTGGGAACGGCCGTGCTGGCCATGACCGTGCTCGCGCCCCCGGTGTCCGCCGCCGTGGTGGACTCGCCGCACTTCGACCCGGAGACAATGATGCGCGTGGCCGAGCTGCAGCGGGGCATGACCGGCTACGGCCTGACGGTGTTCTCGGGGGTCGAGGTCACGCGCTTCAACATCGAGGTGCTGGGCGTGATCTCCAGGTTCAATCTGGGCGAAGACCTGGTCCTCACCTCCGGCCCGATCATCGAGCGCCAGTCCGGCATCATCGGCGGCATGAGCGGCAGCCCGATCTTCGTGGACGGCCGCCTCATTGGCGCCATCGCCTACGGCTGGAGCTTCCTGCGCGAGCCCATCGGCGGCGTCACGCCCATCGAGTCGATGCTCGACGCCTGGGACGGCGAGCGGCAGGCGGCCCTCCCCGGCGACCACCCGCTGCGCGGCGTGAGGCTGGACGGTCGATGGATCGAGCAGGCTCGCGTGGACGCCCGTGGCCCGGCCTTCCATGACACGCGCACCATCAACCTGCGGCCGGTCCGCACCCCCGTGAGCGTCGCCGGGCTGGGCGAGACCGCCATGGCCAAGCTCGACGAGCTTCTCGAGCCGCATGGGCTGGAGAGCATGCCCGGCCCCGGGCGGCTGGCCGAGACCGTGCCGGTGGACCTGCAGCCGGGGTGCGCGGTGGGCCTGACCCTCATGGACGGGGATTTTGACCTGACCGCCGTGGGCACGCTGACCTGGCGCGACGGTAACAGCATCCTCGCCTTCGGCCACCCCATGTTCCAGTTGGGCGCGATCCAGATGCCCATGACCAGCGCGTGGGTCCACGACTTCCTGCCCAGCCTGTCGCGCTCCAACAAGATCTCCTCGCCCATGGACACCGTGGGCGCGATGACGCAGGACGTCGCGTGGTCGGTCGGGGGACGCATCGGGGCCGAGGCGCCGATGGCGCCCGGGCACTTCGCGGTCACCGATGAGGACCGCGGCATCACCCGCGAGTTCGCCGTGCGCGTGGCGCAGCAGGAGCTGCTGACGCCCGGGCTGATGATGTCGGCCCTATTCGGCGCGCTCGAGGCGACCTACTCCCCCGGCAGCGATGGCATCGGGACGCTCGAGTTCGAGCTGCGCGGCGATGGCGGTGCGGTCATCCGCCGCCGCGACGTGGTCTGGCACCGGGGCATGCTGGGCGCGGTGACCAGTTGGGTGGACGAGGCCATGTACTACCTGACCGAGAACCGCTTCGAGCCGCAGCAGGTGGCGTCGCTCAGCGCCTCGATCACGCTGGCGGACAACGAGAAGCTGGCGTCGATCGAGCGCGTCTACACCGACGAGCACGTGGCGCGCGCGGGCGAGCAGCTCACCGTGCACGTGGTGATGCGGCCGGAGGACGGCGAGAAGTTCGAGAGGGTCGTGCGGTTCGACCTGCCCGAGGACCTGCCCAAGGGCTCGATGCGCGTCGGCGCCGCCTCAGGGGCCGAGGAGTACGGCCTCAGGACCTTCCTGCGCCTGTTGATGCCGCAGGTAGACAGCCTGGAGGACCTCGCCCGGGTCATCGAGACCATGAAGCGCTCGGACCAGCTCTACGTCGCGGCCGCCATCCCGCGGGTGACGGTGGGCATGGAGGGCACGGAGCTGCCGAGGTTCCCGCTGAACGCCGTGATGGCCCTGGGCGCCGATGACGCGAGCGACCTGCAGACCGGGTACTCGGAGCTGGGCGAGACCTTCGACACCGACTACTACCTGTTCGGCTGGCAGATCGCCCGGCTGCCCACCGAGAACCGGCTGGGCGAGCGCGGCAAGGTCAAGAAGAGCGACGCCGAGCCCGACGACTACTCGACCTTCCGCGGCGCCGGTGAGCTGCAGCACCTGTGGTGGGCGACCTCGGCGCTGGACGCCGGCGCCCGGCGCCTACAGGACGCGGACCTGCCGCGCCAGGAACTGGTCCCCGACGAGGAGCCCGACCTGGCGACCGATGTCGAGGCTGAGGCGGATGAGGCCGACGCGGACGAGGAGGAGGAGGCGGACGAGGGCGACGACGGCGAGCACCCCGAGCCCGACGGCGAGGCGCTCGCGCGCGGCCTCAGCAGCTTCTCGCACACCAGCGCCGGTGACTTCGAGAAGGGCCGCGCCGAGGGCAGCATGGTGCGCAGCGACGGCGTGGTGCTGCTGGCGCCGCGCGCCGAGGTCATCGCGACCGCCGACGAGCCCGTCATCTGGTCTCTCGCCGCCGACGGCGACGCGGTCTGGTTCGGCACCGGCAACCCCGGTCGCGTCTATCGCCGGCGGCCCGGCGGCGAGGCGGAGGCGGTATGCGACACCGGCAGCCTGCTGGTGCTGAGCCTCCTGCCGCTGGGCGACGGCACCGCGCTGGCCGGCACCGGCCCCGACGGCCGCGTGCTGCGCATCGGCGCGGATGGCGCGGTCGAGGTCGCCCACGACCTGCCGGTCAGCTACGTCTGGGCCCTCGCTCGGCAGGCGGACGGTGCGATCGTCGCCGGCACCGGCCCCGAGGGGCGCATCTACCGACTCGGCGACCAGGCCGAGCTGATCGCCACGATCAGCCAGCCGCACGTGCTCGCGCTGGCCGCCGACGGCGACCGGCTGTACGCCGCCGGTGGCGACATGCAGGCCACGGTCTTCGAGATCGCGGCCGGGGGGCATGTGAGGGCGATCTTCGGCACCGACGACAAGAGCTGCACCGGCCTGGCCGTCGATGGCGACGGACGGCTGATCGTGACCACCGCCATGTCCGGCAAGACGTACGTGGTCGAGCCCGACGGCCACGGGCGCGAGGTCTACTCGTCCGACGAGGATGTCATGCACGGCGCGGCCGTCGCCGACGGCCGCGCGTACGCCGGCACGGCCGACGACGGCAACCTCGTGGTCATCGACGACGAGGACCGCACGGCCGTCGCGCTTCAGGACCGCATCTCCGAGCAGATCGTGCGCGTCGCCGCCGGTGACGGCGTGATCTTCGCGGCATCCGCAGGCCCTGCCCGCGTCTGGCGGCTGGACCTGCGCGCGGTCACCGAGGGCACGTACCGCTCCCCGGCCCTCGACGCCGAGCGCCTCAGCCGGTGGGCGCGCATGGCCTGGGACGCCACCGTGCCCGAGGGCGCGAGCATCCTCGTTGACGCGCGCTCGGGCAACAGCGAGGCGCCGGACGGCGGGAGCTGGAGCGCCTGGACCGGGACCATGACCGGGTCGGGCGACGCGATCACGGCTCCGGCCGCGCGCTACATCCAGTACCGTTTGCGCCTGGCGGGCAGCTACGCCGACGGGCCGCAGGTGCGGCGCGCCGAGCTGCTCTACCTGCCGCGCAACCGGAGGCCCGAGCTGAAGGTGTCGGACCCCGAGCCCGGCGAGGCCGTGCGCGGGGACTACGAGATCTCCTGGGAGGCCGATGACGACGACGATGACACGCTGGTCGCCACCATCTTCATGCGCGCGGGGAGCGAGGAGGAATGGCGCGCCATCGAGACGGTCGAGGACGATACCTCGTACGACTGGGACACCGCCGAGGTCGATGACGGCCGCTATGCGCTCAAGATCGTGGTCAGCGATGAGCCGAGCAACCCGGCGGGGGCGGAGAGCGACGACGTGATCGTCGAGGACATCACGGTGGACAACGAGTATCCCACGCTGGTGCTGCTGAGCACGCTGCGGCGGGACGACGATCCGCGCGAGGTCTTCGGCCTGGCGACCGATGAGTTGACCCGCATCACCTCCATCGCCTGGACCTTCGAGAGCGATGAGCGCTGGCGCGCGGCGCCGCCCGCCGACGGGCTGCTCGACTCCACGCGCGAGCTGTTCACCATCAGCCTGCCCGAGATCCCGGACGACGAGACCGGCATCCAGGTGCGGATCCGGGACGCCGCCGGCAACGTGACCGTGGAGACGCTGGTGCTGCTCGACGAGCGGCCCGCCGGTGACGAGGCCCCGCCCCCTGAGGTCGAGGGCGCGCAGGAGCAGGGCTGACGCCGACGAGAGGTATGAGATGTGATGTGGAGCCGAGGCATCCCGGCGGTCACGGCGATGGTCGTGATCCTGTGCGCGCTTCCATCCGTGGCCATGGATCTGCCGCCGGTCGTACGTGGCTCGGGGACCGTACTGCTCATGCCCGAGCAGGGCCCACTGACGATGACCTTCTACAAGCGCGACCTGAACATCTACGACGGCCCGGATGCCATGCCCATCTCCGTTCGCGAGCCGCTCGGCGCGGAGGTGGCCTCGGTCATTCTCCCCGATGACGGGCAGACCGGCAAGGGCCCATATGCCACGGAGGTGCAGGAGGAGACCGTCACCGTGCAGGTCACCCGCCCGGGCCTGTACCGCGTGGTCTTCAGCGGCGGCGACTTGATGTTCGGCATGTCGGCGAACTGCGAGCGTTACGTAGTCGAGTCGGGACTGACCTTCAACGCCCCCGACACCGCCGGGAAGATCTACTTCCAGCCACCCGAGGGTGAGTTCGTGGTCGCGGCCGCCCCCCTGCACCGGCCCGGCATCCAGACGATCACGCTGCACGACGCGGGCGGGTCGGTGCTCAATGCGTTCGAGCTGGTGCGGCCGGTCGAGGATGTCGAGTTCCTCGTGACCGAGGAGCTGGGCAGCCGCGATGGTCTGTGGCACTTCGACATCGGCAAGCTGGACGTCACCGTGACCCTGCGGGGCGTGCGGTACTGGACCGTAGACCCTGCCTCGTACTTCGACGCCGCGGGCAGCCACCTGATCCTGGCGCCGCGCAACACCGCCCGCTACCTCAGCCCCGGCGGCGGCACCGGCTTCCGCATCGTCCTCTATCCCCCGGAGGACTACACCGGCGGCTTCGCGGTGCGGATCGCCCAGCCCGAGCAGGAGGGCGTGCGCTTCGAGTTGGCCGACCCCGCGGTGCAGCCGGTTGACTACGCCACCGATCGCATGATTGTGCCGGTCACGGTCACGGCGGATGCCCGATGCCGGGCCGGCGCGGTCTTCGACGGCGCCCTCGAGGTGCAGGCCTCCGACAACCCGCCGGCCGCGGCGGCGGCCCGGCTGCAGGTGCGCATCGGGCCCTCTCCGGTATCGCGCCCGCTGGACATGCCCATCGTCCTCGAGCCCCACCGGCACGAGGACTGGCAGTTCGGCTACGCACCGGAATACGAGCCCAACGAGGTGTACTTCGACCTGGATAACAGCCCGTGGCTCCGCCATCGCACCGAGCATCGGCACTGGAGCGCGGGCGCACTGCTGCTGGAGGACGGCGGATGGGTGCTGCGGCCGTTCACTGAGGCGATCCGGGAGCGCTTCCCGGGCTATCAGCGCCCGTCGTCGGGCTCGGGCTTCAACGGCTGTCGGTGGGCCTTCGATGACGATGGCGGGGCGTGGACGGTCATGCGGCTGTTGGGCACGGCGTCGGAGTTCTCCAACGCCATCCTGTACACCCCGGACCGCGGGCGGACGTGGCAGACCGAGCTGATCGATGGCGAGCTGGCGGACCTCGAAGCCTTCACGGGCCACAATCATCCCGGCACGCCGGCCATTCTCGCCTACCGCCGGACCGCGCCGCACCCGGCCAAGTTCTGCGCCTACCACGACCTGCTCCTGTACCTCCCGCGTCTCGAGGACGGGAAGCTGGTGGTGCCCGAGCCGATCGTGGTCAGCGACAACTGCCTGGGCGGGTGTGTGCACTCCGGCGCGCCGCCGACGCTGGCGACGCGCGATGGGCGGACCCACATCGTGTGGGGCGAGGTCACCGACGCGGAGGAGCCCGGGGTGCCGACGTACATCGCCACCTTCGACCACGCCACGGGGGAGCTGTCGGAGAAGGTCTTCATCGCGCATGCCCCGCCGGTCAATGACGTGCACAACGTCCCGGCCGTGGTGCTCGACAGCGAGGGCTTCCTCCACGTGATCACCGGCGCGCATGGCGACGTGTTCTTCTACCGGCGCTCGCTGCGGCCCAATGACATCGCCGGCGGCTTCACGGAGACGGTGCGGGTGCTGGACTGGACCGAGGAGGAAGGGATCGGCCGGGGGAGTTGGGCCGGCGACGGGATCGCCAGGCAGACCTACATCGGCCTGGTGTGCGATGAGCACGATGCGCTACACATCGCCTACCGCCAGTCCCGCAGCGGCGTCGATTCGTATCTGCCCGACTTCGCGTACTACACCGCGCTGTCGTGCCAAAGCAAGCCGAAGGGGGAGCCGTGGGGGCCCGCTCGGCTGCTGGTGGTGCCGCCGGTGGGTGGCTACTCGATCTACTACCACAAGCTCACCGTGGACCGGACCGGCCGCCTCTACCTGTCCTACAGCTACTGGACCAACGAGGCTTACCAGAAGGACTTCCCGGGGCTCTACCACAACCGCGCCGTGCTCACCTCGACGGACGGCGGCGAGAGCTGGAAGCTGGCCGAGACGGCGGACTTCATCGAGGGCATGGAGCAGTACCGGGGCCGCTGAACCCCCTGCGCGTGGCCCTCAACCCGGTTGAGCCGACATTGAGATAGCCGCACGGCGTGGCTGACAAGGGAGCAGCATGACGCGGCGGGCGCATGGGCGCCGCGGCTGCGGACGCGAGCGAGGTGTGACCGTGGCGAAGCGGCCTCGGCCCAGGACCTTCCGGCGCGTGGATGAGCTGCTCGCGGCGCGCTACGGACAGCGGCGCCGCGAGCCGCGTGAGCCGCTGGACACGCTGGTGCGCACCATCCTGTCGCAGAACACCACCGACGTGAACTCCATCCCGGCCTTCGAGCGCCTGAAGGAGGCCTTCCCCGACTGGCGCGACGCGCTCGAGGCTGGCCCGCGGGCCATCGAGAGGCCCATCGAGCAGGCGGGCCTGGCGCCGACCAAGTCCCGGCGCATCCACGAGATCCTGGGGCGGCTCGACGCACAGCGCGGCGAGCTGTCGCTGGCCTACGTGTGCGACATGGCGCCCGACGAGGCCTGGGAGCACCTGCTGGCCCTGCCCGGCGTGGGCCCCAAGACCGTCGCCATCGTGCTGCTGTTCGACTGCGCGATGCCCTTCTTCCCCGTGGACACGCACGTATTCCGAGTGGCGACGCGGCTGGGCTGGCTGCCCGACGATTCCACGCCCGGGAAGGCTCACGACACTCTCCGCGACGCCATCCCCGCCGACCTGTACTTCCAGCTCCATCTGAACATGGTGCAGCACGGTCGCGAGTGCTGCCACCCCTCGCGCCCGGACTGCCACCACTGCCCGCTCTCGCGCTTCTGCGCCGCGTACAGGGATGGGGAGGTGGAGGCGCGAGGGGAATGAGCGCGACGCTGGTCTGCCGGGAGCGAGTTTGACGCCCCATTGCCGGAGCAGTAGAATGGGAGCTGAACGGTTCTGAGCATACCCGCCCCGCATGTGCGCACGTGTCAGCGGACGCAGACGACAGGACCGGACGATGAGACTACCGCTCGGCGATATCGCCGACATCTCAGGAGGGATCAACGACCTGCAGCCCGAGGACCGGGCTGTCCACGCCTGGTACAACTTCGTCCTGTCGTTCCCCCCGCATCTAGTCCGGGAGTACATCCAGCGGCTCGACGTGACAGCGAGGGACACTGTGCTGGATCCGTTCTGCGGCACGGGCACCACGCTGGTCGAATGCAAGAAGCTTGGAATCCCAAGCGTAGGCATCGAAGCGCTGCCGATGTCTCACTTCGCGAGCGAAGTCAAGACTACTTGGGACGTTGACCCCAGTAGGCTTCGTGACCACGCGGAGAAGGTAGCGGAGGACGCCTCTGGTCGCATTGCGGCAGGCCGGCCAGCCCCCGGACACCCAACTACACCGGGCGGCCTGGGTACATTATCGCCAGAGAAGCTGAAGCTCCTCATCAAGGACTCCATCAGCTCCCTGCCTCTTCACAAGACACTCGTCCTCCTGACGAGCATCGACGAGCAGCTCGATCCGCGCTACACAGATCACGAACTCCTGGGGCTGGCAAGTGTGCTTCCCACAGGGATAGGGAACTTGCGTTTCGGCCCGGAGGTGGGTGTTGGCACGATACGCGATGACGCCCCCGTGGTCGAGGTGTGGCTGTCAGAAGTGCAACGCATGGCCGCAGACCTCGAACGCGTGCTCGGACGCAGCCGCACGCCATCGATGGCGTGTTGCGGAGATGCACGTGAGCCAATGAAGATGCTGGAGCCGGAGTCTGTGGACGCAGTCATCACTTCGCCGCCCTACCCCAACGAGAAGGACTACACCCGGATCGTTCGACTGGAGTCCGTGCTCCTGGGCTTCATGGACGACCGGACCGAACTGCGCCGTACGAAGCGGTGGCTGTTGCGCTCGAACACACGTAACGTCTACAAGGCTGATGAGGACGACAAGTTCGTCGAGGACCACGAGAGCATCCAGCATGTGGCAGAGGCAATCGAGGCCAGGCGCATTGAGCTGGGCAAGGACTCCGGGTTCGAAAAGATGTATCACAGAGCTGCGCTGCTGTACTTCGGCGGGATGAAGCGCCACTTCGCTGAGTTGCGCGAGGCCTTGCGTCCGGGGGCCCGGCTGGCCTACGTGGTCGGGGATCAGGCTTCCTACCTTCGCGTCATGATACGCACGGGGCAGTTGCTGGCGGAGATCGCGGAGTCCCTCGGCTATGACGTCGAAGCACTCGATCTCTTCCGGACGCGCATGGCTACGGCCACACGTGAGCAACTGCGGGAAGAGGTGCTCGTTCTTCGCTGGCCAGGCTAGAGTCGGAGCAGGCAACGGAGGGGAGCCTCGTGGCGCGTGCGCGCTATGACACCATCATTGAGAAGGTCTTTGTGGACCGGTACAGGACCGGTGCCACCCGCGTTCCGTTCGACAGAGAAGAACTGGTGGCGGCTGCTGACGAGCTCGGGATTCGCCTGCCCAGGAACCTTGGAGATATCATCTACTCGTTTCGCTACCGCAAACCCCTACCTGAGGCGATACTGCAGACCGCCGCAGAGGACTGTACCTGGATAATCCGGTCCGAGGGTCGCGGCCGATACTGTTTCGCCCATGTGCGGGACCTCCGGATCGAGCCCAATCCCGACCTCGTCGAGACGAAGATACCCGACGCGACCCCCGGCATCATAGACATGTACGCGTTGGGTGACGAGCAGGCGCTCCTCGCAAAGCTGCGCTACAATCGATTGCTGGATATCTTCACGGGGCTCGCGTGCTACTCCCTGCAGAACCATCTTCGCACCACGGTCGCGGGGATCGGTCAGATCGAGACTGACGAGATCTACATCGGTCTCGACAGGCACGGGGTGCACTACGTGCTGCCGGTTCAGGCGAAGGGTAGCAGTGAGACCCTGGGCCGAGTTCAATTCGAGCAGGACCTTGAGTTGTGTCGCGGCAAGTTCCCGCTCCTCGTGCCCAAGCTGATCGGCACACAGTTCACGTCCGACGATCTCATCGCCATCTTCGAGCTGGAGGAGACCGCGGAAGGCTTCGGGATAGTCACCGAAAGGCACTATCGTCTTGTCTCGCCGGAGGACTTGTCGGAGGATGAGCTGCGCGAGTACCGGCGTCGTCTTCGCTGAGTGCCTTGACTGATCCCCATCGATCTGCTATTGTCCGTCCCACACTCATGACTACGCACAGTTGCAGGCAGACGGTCGTTCGCTGGGCTTGGCGCTGGCGAGAGCGGGCTGCCTAGCGCTGGTTCACCTGCAACGACAGCCGGAGAGAACCAGGCCGCAGGCGGTCCGCTCAGAGACCCCGCGGCCTGAATGGTGTACGTGGAGGCCACGTCCGGCGCCTCTCTAGCGGAAGAGCATAACAGCCGACGCAACCACCGTAGGCCGCGGGCTTCATCCAGAAGCCGCCGCGGCCTCCTTGTGTTCTGCCTACCGGGCCCCGGCGGCGATCCGAGAGCGATCAGATCGCGATTACCGCACCCGGAGGCCCGCACAATGTACACCCCGACGCTCTATGAGTTCGTGAAGAGAGCGGAGGAGGGGAACCTGGTCCCCGTCTACCGCGAGTTCGTCGCCGACACCGACACCCCCGTCTCGGCGTTCATGAAGCTGCGCCAGGCCGGGGCGGGAGAGAACGCCTTCCTGCTCGAGTCGGTGGCCGGCGGAGCGCAGATCGCTCGCTACTCCTACCTGGGCGTGGATCCCCTGGAGGTCGTCGCGACCAAGGGCCGCGTCGCCACCATCGGCGAGAACGGCTCGTCCCGCGAGGTCGAAATCCCGGATGGCCAGGACCCGCTGGACGTCATCCGCGAGATGCTCGAGCGCTACCGGTTCGTGCCCGTTGAGGGCTGCGACCGCTTCTACGGCGGCGCGGTCGGCTACGTGGGCTACGACGCGGTGCGCTTCTTCGAGGACATCCCCGACGACAAGCCCGATGACCTGAGTCTCCCTGACGCGCACTTCATGCTCACCGACACGCTGGTCATCTTCGACCACGTGACCCGCAAGATGCGCGTGGTGGCCAACGCCCACGTCACCGGCGACCCCCAGGAGGCGTACTGGGAGGCCATCGAGCGCATCGACCGGCTGGTGGACGCGCTGCAGCAGCCGCTGCAGCGTCAGGCGGTGAGCAACGGCTCGGTGCCGCACATCCCCTCCGACGGCTCGGCCATGCGCTCGACCATGACCCGCGAGCAGCACCGCGAGGCGGTGCTTGCGGCCAAGGAGTACATCTCGGCGGGGGACGTCATCCAGGTGGTGGTATCACATCGCATGTCGGCGGAGATCGACGTGGACCCCTTCGACCTCTACCGCGGGCTGCGCGCGATCAACCCCTCGCCCTACATGTACTACCTGAGCTTCGGCGAGTGCAAGATCATCGGCGCTTCCCCCGAGCTGCTGGTGCGGTGCGAGGACGGCGACGTGGTGACGCGGCCGATCGCCGGCACGCGCAGGCGCGGCGCCAATGGCGCCGAGGACGCCGCGCTCGAAGAGGAGCTGCTGGCCGACGAGAAGGAGCGCGCCGAGCACATCATGCTCGTGGACCTGCACCGCAACGACATCGGCCGCGTGTGCGAGCCGGGCACGGTCGAGGTCGATGAACTGATGGGGGTCGAGCGCTACTCGCACGTGATGCACATCGTCTCCAACGTGATCGGAAGACTGCGCGCCGACAGGGACCAGTACGACGTGCTGCGCGCGGCCTTCCCGGCGGGCACGGTCTCCGGCGCGCCCAAGATCCGCGCCATGGAGATCATCGAGGAGCTCGAGCCCGTCCACCGTGGCCCGTACGCGGGGATCGTCGGCTACTTCAGCTTCTCCGGCGCGATGGACACCTGCATCACGCTGCGCACCATGGTCGTGAAGGGCAGGACCGTGCACTTCCAGGCCGGCGGCGGGATCGTCGCCGACTCCGACCCGGACGCCGAGTACGAGGAGACCCTGATGAAGGCCGGCGCGATGCTCGACGCCGCGCGCATGGCCGAAGCGGGGTTGCGATGATGCCCGGCCTCACCCCTCGGCGCCGTCCCGGAGAGAGGGAGGACGGTGCGCGGACCGCGTCCCGTTCTCAGAGCGACCGCGTGCGCCCCAGGCGCACAGCCGTTGCCCCCTCCGGGACGGAGGGGGAAGGCCCGAGCTTGCTCGGGCAGGGGGAGGCCAGTCGTGCTGCGGCCGACAGACGCTAGGAGGCACACAGATGATCCTGCTGATCGACAACTACGACTCGTTCACCTACAACCTGTACCAGTACCTGTCGGAGCTGGGCGAGACCGTCGAGGTGCTGCGCAACGATGCCATCACCACCGACGAGGTGGCGGAGATGGCCCCCGACAGCATCGTCATCTCACCCGGCCCGTGCACTCCGGTTGAGGCCGGGATCTCCTGCGAGGCCATCGAGCGCTTCGCGGGCGAGATCCCGATCCTCGGCGTGTGCCTGGGGCACCAGGCGATCGGCCAGGTGTTCGGCGGCGACATCGTGCGCGCGCCGCGGCTCATGCACGGCAAGATCTCGCCCATCCACCATGACGGCAACACGATCTTCGAGGGGCTGCCGAGGCCTTTCGATGCGGTGCGCTATCACTCGCTGGTAATCGACCCACCCAGCGTCCCGGACCGCCTGGAGGTCTCGGCGCTGAGCGACCGGGACGAGATCATGGCGGTGCGGCACCGCGAGTTCGCCATCGAGGGCGTGCAGTTCCATCCCGAGTCGATCATGACCGCGCCCGGCAAGGACCTGCTGCGCAACTTCCTGCGACTTGCGGCGCAGGGATCGATCCGCGCGGGCGCCGCGACCGCCGAGTAACCCCACGCGAGGTGACAGAGATGATGAACGAGACTCTGACCAAGGTCGTGGACGGGCATCCGGTGAGCCGTGACGAGGCGCAGGCGGCGATGGCCGCCATCATGGGGGGGGAGTGCACTCCGGCGCAGATCGGCGCCTTTCTGGTGGCGCTGCGCATGAGAGGGGAGACCGTCGAGCAGATCAGCGGCTTCGCCGAGGCGATGCGGGACAACTGTGTGCGTATCAAGACGAGCCACATGGATCTCGTGGACACCTGCGGAACCGGCGGCGATGCGCTCGACACCTTCAACATCTCGACCGCCGCGGCCCTGGTGACCGCCGCCGCCGGCGTGCCGGTCGCCAAGCACGGCAACCGCTCGGTGTCCAGCCGGTGTGGCAGCGCCGACGTGCTCATGGAGCTTGGTGTGCGCATCGACCTGGAGCCCGAGGAGGTGGAGCAGTGTCTCGACGAACTGGGCATCGGCTTCCTGTTCGCGCCCAGCCTCCACCCGGCCATGAAGCACGCCATCGGCCCGCGCCGCGAGTTGGGCCTGCGCACCGTCTTCAACATCCTCGGGCCGCTCACCAACCCGGCAGGGGCGAAGCGCCAGCTCCTGGGTGTCTTCTCACCCGACCTGACCGAGGTGATGGCGAACACGCTGGCCGATCTCGGCTCAACCCACGCGATGATCGTGCACGGCCTGGACGGACTCGACGAGCTTTCCACGCTGGGCCCCACGCGCGTCTCCGAGCTGCGCGACGGCGAGGTGCGCACCTACGAGGTCACGCCCGAGCAGTTCGGCCTGCCGCGGATCTCGGCGGGGGAGCTGGAGGGCGGGGAGCCGGCGTGGTCGGCCGAGGTGCTGCTCGCGTCGATCTCCGGCCGCGACGGCGCACCTCGCGACATCGCGGTGCTCAACGCCGGCGCGGCGATCTACGTTGGCGGCAGGGCCGACAGCATCGAGGAGGGCATGGGCCACGCGCGCGAGGTCATCGACTCCGGGGCGGCGCGCGAGACGCTCGACGCCCTGCGTGACATGAGCCGGACGCTCGCGGAGGCGCGTGAGGCATGACTGTGCCCGATATCGTGCGCCAGATCATCGCGCACAAGCGCGAGGAACTCGACCGGCTCTCGGCCGAGATGTCCCTGCGCGACGCGCAGGCCGGGGCGCTCGACGCCCCGCCCGCGCGCGACTTCGCCGGTGCCCTGCGCGGCGATGACGTGCGCGTGATCGCCGAGATCAAGCGCGCCAGCCCGTCAGAGGGCGCCATTCGCGAAGAGGGCTTCGACCCGGCGGCGATTGCGCGTGGCTACGAGGAGGCCGGGGCGGCGGCGCTCTCGGTGCTGACCGACGAGCGGTTCTTCGGCGGACATCTCGACCACCTGCGCGCGGCGCGCGAGGCGGTCGAGATCCCGGTGCTGCGCAAGGACTTCGTCATCGACCAGCGCCAGGTCTACGAGGCGCGCGCGGCGGGCGCCGACGCGGTGCTGTTGATCGTGGCGGCCCTCGAGCCCGACCACCTCGCGGCGCTGCTCGCGCTGGCCCACGAGCTGGGCATGGCGGTGCTGGTTGAAGCGCATGAGGAGGCCGAGGTTGAGGTGGCGCTGGCGGCCGGCGCGCGGATCATCGGCGTCAACAACCGCGACCTGCGCACGTTCGAGATCGACCTGGCGACCACCGAGCGCCTGGCGCCGATGGTGCCCGGCGATCACGTGTTCGTCGCCGAGAGCGGCGTACACACGCGCGAGGACGTGATGCGCCTCGCCGGGGCGGGCGCGGACGCGGTGCTGGTCGGCACGGCGCTCATGCGCGCGGATGATCCGGGCGAGGCGCTGCGCGCGCTGACGGGCGTGAAGGTCAAGCGGTGGTGCTCGGGCACGACGTCACCGTCCGCGTAGGTGGGACTGACCGGGCCGCGTTGGTCCTATCGCGACGCGACTGCCAAGCCGTCTTGTGGGACAGGCATTCCTGCCTGTCAGCCCTTCACTATCAACTGACCACGGGTAGCTCACAACCGAGAAAGGACTCCTACCATGTCCACTCAGGACGCGCGACCACCTCGGCCCGGCTACTTCGGGCGCTTCGGAGGGCGATACGTCGCGGCCACGCTTCTCAACGCGCTCGAGGAGCTGGCGGCCGCGTTCTATGAGGCGATGGCCGATCCCGCGTTCCATGAGGAGTACCACGCGATCCTGCGCGACTACGCCGGACGGCCCAGCCCCCTGTACCTGGCGCGGCGGCTGAGCGAGCGCGTTGGCTGCAAGGTCTACCTCAAGCGCGAGGACCTTAACCACACCGGCGCGCACAAGATCAACAACACCGTCGGCCAGGGGCTACTGGCCCGGCGCATGGGCAAGAGCCGCATCATTGCCGAGACCGGCGCGGGCCAGCATGGGGTGGCGACCGCGACCGTCGCCGCGCTGCTCGGCCTGCCCTGCCAGGTCTTCATGGGCACCGAGGACGTGCGGCGGCAGAAGCTCAACGTCTACCGCATGAGGCTGCTGGGCGCTGAGGTCGTGCCGGTCGAGGGCCTGCAGGGCACACTCAAGGACGCCTGCGACGAGGCCATGCGCTACTGGATGGGCACGTACGAGGAGGCCCTCTACATCTTCGGCTCGGTGGCGGGCCCGCACCCGTACCCGACCATGGTGCGCGAGTTCCAGCGCGTCATCGGTGACGAGGCGCGGCGCCAGGTGCTCGAGCGCGAGGGTCGGCTGCCCGACCTGCTCGTCGCGTGCGTGGGCGGCGGCTCCAACGCCATGGGGCTCTTCTACCCGTTCCTCGAGGACGAGGGCGTGGCGCTGATCGGCGTCGAGGCGGCCGGGTACGGCATCGACACCGGCCTGCACTCGGCCAGCATCGGCGCCGGCAGCTTCGGCGTGCTCGACGGCACCGCCTCGCTGATCCTCCAGGACGAGGACGGCCAGGTGCTGCCGGTGCACTCGGTGGCCGCCGGGCTCGACTACCCGGGCGTCGGTCCCGAGCATGCCTTCCTGCACGAGAGCGGCCGCGCACGCTACGCGAGCGTCACCGACGAGGAGGCCCTGGCGGCGTTCCGGACGCTGGCCGAGCTTGAGGGCATGATCCCGGCGCTGGAGAGCGCGCACGCGGTGGCGCAGGTGCTGAAGATGGCCGATGAGCTGGGCGAGGATGAGATCGTGATCATCAACATTTCGGGCCGCGGCGACAAGGACTGTGAGGAGGTGGCGCGGCTCACCGGCGGTGAGTCCACCACATGAAGCGTATTCACGACGCCTTCGAGACAGCACAGGCACACGGCGGCGCGCTGATCATCTACGTGACCGCCGGCGACCC
>JALGUI010000430.1 GCA_029820915.1 Candidatus Zipacnadia bacterium
CTACCTGGGCTGGCGGACCGACGCGGGCGAGGCCGGGCAGCACATGGCCCTGTCCATGGTCTGGCTGATCTTCGGCTCGATCATGCTCGTCATGGGCCTGCAGCGAGGCAGCATCGCTCTGCGCGCGGTCGGCCTGGTGGCGCTGGGCCTCGTGGCCGCGAAGGTGCTCGTCGTCGATCCCCGTCTGACAGCCGAGACATACCGCCTGCTGGCCAACCACTATGCCTTCCCGCTGCTGCTCATCGCAGCCATGCTCTACCTGGCATCCCACTGGTACCGGCGCAACGTGGACTACGTGGGGGCGGGAGAGGAGATGGTGGCCGCGGCCATGCCCTACGTCGCCAGCGTTCTGCTGTGGTGGGTCCTGACCACGGAGGCGTGGCACTTCGTGGAGTGGGCGCTCGGGGCGAGAGGGGACGCCCAGCAGTATGCGCTGTCGGCGGTCTGGACGGTGTACGGCGCGGCGCTCATCTGGGTCGGCCTCGTGCGCCGTAACCCGCCGCTGCGCTGGATGGCGATGGGCCTGCTCGCCATCACGATCGTCAAGGTGTTCGTCCTCGACCTGCGCGCGCTGGACCTCCCCTTGCGCATCGCGGCGCTGCTGCTGCTGGGCGTCGCGCTGATCGGCGTCGGCTTCGGCTACCAGCGGCTCGTGCGGGAACAGGCGGAGCAGGCCGAGGGGGAGGATTAGCCGCGGGGCCTCGCCGCCTGAGACCATCGGCAGGCATGATAGCGTTCACTCGCCAGACCCGAATGAGATCTCGGCTCAGCCGCATGCTCGTTCTAGTGCCCACTTGCACAAGTTGGCGTGTCATGGTCGGCTACCAACGGCATGTGCAGGTGAGGTCGCTCCGCGACCTCTGGGGAGTTTGCTGAGCAAACTCCAGAGCGCTCGCGCTGCGAGCGCAGGGCGCCCGCATTTCCGCATGCTCGTTCTCGTGAGGAACGTCGGACAAGGAGGTCAGGACAATGGCCAAGGCCAGCGAAGGCGCTCGTGTCTGCCGAACACTTCTGATCATGGCGGTGGCGGCGATGGTGGTGCCCCTGGTACTGCCGGGCTGTGAGAGGGCCACCCAGGGCCCTGCGACCACCGATGACGGCCGAGTGCCACCTGCGCCGGTCCCAGCGACCACCGGGGAGAGCGCGACTGCGCAGGAAGACCCCGCCACGACCGCGGAGGGCTCCGCGACTACCGGGGAGAGCGCCACTGCGCAGGAAGACCCAGCGACGACCGCGGAGGGCCCGGCGACCGGCGGCGAGACCATCAGCTACGGCGAAGAGGTCAATCTGGCGGATCATGTGGTCGCGGGCAAGATCACCATCTTCGACTTCTACAGCGAGTACTGCCCGCCGTGCCTGATGATATCTCCGAAGCTCGAGGAGCTGGCGGGCAGACGCGATGACATCGCCGTGGTGAAGGTGGACATTAACCGGCCCGGCATGAGGGGCATTGACTGGCAGTCGCCGGTGGCGCGGCAGCACTCGCTGCGCAGCATCCCCCACTTCATCATATACGGCACGAACGGCCAGGTGATGGTGGAGGGCCGGGAGGCCTACCAGCGCGTGAACGAGTGGCTCAGACGGTGAGCTCAGCGCCGGCCCGCCCGCGGGGCGACGCCGTGCGCGGGATCGGGTCAGGAGAGTGATGGTCATGTCCGGCAACGAGCGAGACCAGGCACGTGCCTACGTTCGCAGGCTGCGCAGGGAGGGACGCACGGACGAGCAGATCCGACAGCTCATGCTCGGGGGCGGCTGGTCGGAGGAGCAGTTCGACGACCTGCTCGGCGCCTGGGACACGGCCGACGCGTGGCGCATCGCTGCCGGAATGATAGGAGAGCAGGAGCGTGCCGCAGCCGCTGGGGAGCCGGCGCCGAAATGCCCCAACTGCCGCGCGGAGGTCCATGTTACTGACGATCGCTGCCTGGCCTGCGGAGCCATCCTGGACGCGGGTGAAGTCGTGGCCCCACCTCCGCCCGTGGCCGGGACTGAGGAGAAGGCTGCGACCACCGGCGGCGAAGAGGTCGCGTGGCACTACCAGCTTGGCGGGCGGGGCATGAGCCGGCCGCTCGGGCCTCGTCGATGGCGACCTGGAACGGAGTGCCCTGCTCCATCCCGGCCGCCCACTGCATCGCGGTCGTGCGCCCGGAGTTGATGGCCCAGATGTTTGGGGTTCCGGAAGATGCGGTGAGGGCCGCCCTCCCCCCAACCCGGGCCGATGACGAGTGCGCCTACGGCGAGATCTGATACTCCAGGTCGGTTGAGGAGGCCCAGCGCCTCATCGATGCAGTCAAGAGAGACTGAGTCTGTCCGGCTGACGGTGCCTATTCGTCTTCGTCGGCCATGCTCCGGATCACGTCATCGTACTGCATCATCACCCCAGCATAGTGGTCGATGAACTCCAGGACCTGCTCGCGGACGGCGTGCGCGTAGGTCTCCAGTTCTCTGGGCGGGCACTTCGGGACCGGGTCAATGACGACGTAATCGCTGTCCGTCTTGTAGTCGAGTCGGCCCAGAACCGGCTGGGACCCGGACGCGAGACGAGACACCAGCTCCGCGTTGGACGGCTTCAGATGCTCGGGCGTCCACACGTAGAGCAGTGGCGCATCGTCATCCCCGAAGACGCTGTCCGGGTTCAGGGCCTCAACGCCGATCCACACAGCGTGGTCCTTGCCGAACCGCCACGCGACCCGCGAAACGTACATCTCAAGGTTATTGGGCCTGCGACACTCCCAGCCCTCCTGCCACCAGTCCCTGCCCTGCACCTCCTCCGCCAGCGAGTCGAGGAAGGCGGACATGTCCTCCTCCAGCCCCTTGACGGCCGCGAGGATGTCCTGCACCGTCTCCCAGTTCTCGGCGACGAACACACTCTCTTCTGAGAAGTACTCCACGGTCACTACCCCCAGTCTGATATGACCTGCAGCCAGTCTTCCACGATCATGCGAACCTTGCCGTCCGTGATGTCCGGCACAACACCGCGGAAGCTGTCGGCGACTTCCCCATAGGACACGCAGACCCACTGTGAGGGTTCGCCGCTGATCGGTCGTCGTCCACTCGGTGTCAGGAACACCGCGAACTGGCGATCAACAGGAACTCCCATGGCCCAAGCGGCATGGCCCATGTCGCGGAACTCGCGATCGACCTGCTCCTCTCCCTCTGGGGACCAGACCTTGTTCTCGAGGAAGATGACGAAGTCGCCCGCTCGCCAGACCACGACATCGATGATCGCTTCGGGCCCGGTGACCTCAGTCCGAACGTGGCAGCGGCGAAGGCTCTCGAATGTGGTCTCCAGCCCGATCAGCGATGCGAGGGCGGACATGAAGAGTGCGCCCTGGTTGTGATCGCCACGTGGGTTCAGCAGCCATGCGAGCAGGCGGCTGTGCATGAGCTCGTTGTTCTGGACCCGCAACACGGACAGGATGCTGAAGTCGGCGCGGCGTTCGGCGCGAAGGTGGTCCTGCAGAGTCTCGAAGGCTGCAACCGCACCGCCCATCGCGGCAAGTCGTTCTGCCAACGGGCGTCTGGCAGGCAAGGGGTGAGCTGCTCTGTGGGTCTCAGCGAACTGGGACACGAACCTGCGCATCGCCTCAAAGCGTTCGGCCCGCAATCGTGCCTTGAGCCGGACGAACTCACTGATCAGGTTCTCAGCAGCTTGCTTGGTCATCTGCCAGCACCCGATGCGATAAGCTCCCATTCGGACTTCGGCCAGTTCACTTGTGGGGGCCGGACCTCCTGCATGGCGAGCGCGACCATGCCAGGATGGTCCGCGACCTGCTTCTCGAGGCGTGGCAGGCCGAAATCGTCGATCAGCCCGTAGATGTTGCCCTCGCGATTCGCCACGTGGAAGGTCAGCGGCATCTCGCACCGCTCGGCGTGGTCCAGCAGGTTCGTCACGCGCGGATCGTCCCACCACAGGTTGGCCGTCATC
>JALGUI010000431.1 GCA_029820915.1 Candidatus Zipacnadia bacterium
CGGGGGAGGTCCGCAGGACGATACGCGAACTCACAGTAGGCCGAACTGAGATGACGTGAGGACGGAGCGAGTGATATGCTGGCACTGCAGAAGGTAGCCAAAGGTGTAGGACACATCGAGTTGCGCGACGTACCCGAGCCTGAGCCGCAGGCGGGCTGGGTGAAGATAGAGGTCAAGGCCGCCGCGATCTGCGGCACCGACATCCACATCCGCCACGACGAGTTCCCCTACTGGCCTCCGGTCACGCTCGGCCACGAGTTCGCGGGCGTCATCGCCGAGCTGGGCGACGGGGTTGAGGACTGGGAGGTCGGCGACCGTGTCGTGGCCGAGCCGCACACGCTGGCGTGCGGCAAGTGCTGGCTGTGCCGCCAGGGCCACGTGCAGATCTGCGCCGACAAGCGCTCGCCGGGCTGGGGCATCGACGGCGCCTTCGCCAAGTACCTGGTGATGGACAGCAAGCTCCTCCACCGGCTCCCCGACTCGGTGAGCTTCGACGCCGGGGCGCTGGTGGAGCCGTGCGCGAACACCATGCACGACGTGGGCGAGCGCGCGAAGGTGGAGCCCGAGGACTTCGTGGTCGTGCTCGGCCCCGGGCCGATCGGCCTGCTGGCCGCGCAGGTGGCGAAGGGCGCCGGCGCGCGCGAGGTGATGATCGTCGGCACGCCCGCGGACGCCGAGCTGCGTCTGCCGGTCGCCGAGCAGGTCGGCATCGACCACGTCGTGAACCTGGCCGAGCAGGATCCGGTGGAGTTGTGCCTGGAGCTGACCGGCGGGCGTGGGGCGGACCTGGTCGTCGAGTGCTCGGGCGCGGCGCCGGCCATCAACTCGGCGGTCGAGCTGGTGCGCAAGAAGGGCCGCATCTGCGTGATCGGCATGACCGGCCGCGAGAAGATCGAGTTCACCTGGGATGCCGCGATCTTCAAGGGCATTGATGTATTCTTCAACATCTCGACCAGCTACACGAGCTGGGACCGGTCCATCTCGGTGATCGAGAAGGGCAAGGTCAAGGCCGAGGCCCTGATTACGCACCGCGAGCCGTTGGAGAACTGGGAGGAGGTCTTCGACGCCCTCGAGGAGCAGCGGGGCATCAAGGCGCTCTTGATCCCGTGACGGTGGTCGGTAGGACACCGAGTGGGCCGGCTTCGTGCGAGCGCTGTGCGTTCGCGCTTAGGCGACCGCTCGCGGGGATGGCCGAGCGAAGGAGAAGGCATGGCCACCTACCTGGCGTTCGTGGCGCACCGCGATGACGAGCTCAACATCGCCGGCACGCTCATGCGGCTGATCGGCGACGAGCACCGCTGCGTGGTCGCCTGCATCACCAACGGCAGCCGCGGCGGGCTGGCCGACCGCACCGAGGACGAGCGCAAGCTCATCGCGCGCTCGGAGTTCGACGCATCCACCGCCATCATCGGCTGCGAGACGCGCTGGCTCGACATCAACGAGCACGACTTCCCGACGCCCGAGGGGCAGACGGAGGCCCGGCGGCGCATCTTCCGTATCCTGTGCGAGGTCGATCCCGACTGCCTGATCCTGCACCCGGGCCCGCCGCTCGACAAGTACGATTACCACGAGCACCACTGGATCGCGTCGCGACTGCCCTATGCCGAGAGCTATTCGGCGAGCAACCCCAACTACGCGCGGCCGCTGGGGCTGGAGCCGATGAGCCAGATCCCGCCGATCTACCACATGTGCCCGATCGGCACGCCGATGGTGCCCGACCGCTACGTGAACATAACCGACTACCTTGATCGCAAGCTCGAGGCGGCGGCCTGCTACGAGAGCCAGGTCGCCTTCCTCGCCGAGCACGACAAGGTCAACTTCATCGAAGTACACAGGGCGCAGTCCATCGTCTACGGCTCCTACTGCGGCGTCTTCGCGGCCGAGGGCTTTTGCACGTCCCCCGCGTGGAACCGCCTGGTGGCCGAAGCCGGGCTGCCCGAGTAAGCCGAGGAGGTACCCACATGGCCGACACGACACTGGGCTTCGGCATCGTCGGCTGCGGGCTGGTCTCGCAGTTCCACGGCGCCGCCATCGTGAACTCCCCCAAGGCGGAGTTGATCGCCGCCGCCGACCTCGACGACGAGCGCCTCAGCACCTTCGTCGAGAGCTACGGCGGCGAGAGGGCCGAGAGCTTCGAGGCGCTGCTCGCCGACGAGCGCATCGACGTCGTCAACATCCTCACGCCCAACGCCATGCACGCACGGTTCGCCGTGCCCGCGCTCGAGGCGGGCAAGCACGTGATCGTCGAGAAGCCGCCGGAGATGACGCTGGCGAACACCGATGAGATGATCGAGGCGGCGCGGCGGAACGATCGCAAGGTCGCCATCTGCCTGCAGGTGCGCATGCGCGAATCGGTTCGCGCCATCAAGGCCGCCATCGACGGCGGGCGCTTCGGGCGGCTGCTCGAAGGCGACGCGTACATGAAGTGGTTCCGGCCCACCGACTACTACCTGATGGACGACTGGCGGAGCAAGCGCGACCAGGGCGCGGGCGTGACCATCCAGCACGCCTTCCACTACATCGACCTGCTCCACCACCTCATGGGCCCGGTCAAGCGGGTGGACGCGCGCATGACCAACCTCGCCCACCCCGAGGTGCAGCTTGAGGACACGCTTAAGGCCTTCCTCGAGTTCGAGAGCGGCGCCGAGGGCCTGCTTGAGGCCTCGACCGCGCTGTGGCCGGGCCGGCCCCCGCGCATCGAGGTCAACGGTGAGGACGGCACCGCCATCACCGAGGGCGAGGTGATCCTCGCCTGGGACTTCCGCGACGAGCGCCCCGAGGACGTGCAGGTGCTGGAGATCGGCCGCGAGTCCGAGGCGACGGGCGGCACCGGCGCGACGGACCTCAGCTACGAGGAGCACATGTGGGTCATCGAGGACATGGTGGACGCCATCGCCGACGACCGCGACCCGTTCATCACCGCGCAGGACGCGCGGCATTCGCTGGAGATCGCGCTGGCGATGTACCACTCCGCAGACACGGGCCAGGTGGTCAATCTGCCGCTGCCGGAGGATGCGAGGATCTGATCTGTCGTTCGTAGGACAGGTCTCCAGACCTGTCAGGCGCCACCCCTTGCACGGGCGCTGCCCCGTTCCAGTCCACGGCCAGTCCTCACTCCGCTCAGTGAGGCCGGCCGCAACCGGGTTCGCTCGGATGTACTCCGCGATCTTCGCGAACTCGGCCGCGTCCCGGATGACGTGGTCGAAGGTTTCGTCCTGCCAGAGAGCGCCATCCCGCCCGAGGATCCGGTTGATCCGTCGGGCGGTCCACTTCTTGAAGCTCGCGGCAATTCGCGAGATCGGATACCAGCCCTCGTCCATCTGGCGCGGCCGCAGGATGAGATGGGCATGGTCCGGCATGATCGTGTAGTCGCAGAGGTCATAGCGGTCGCCGTCGAAGTGATGCAGAGCCCCCACGATGATCGGAGCGATATCATCGCGCGTGAGGTCGCACACCAGGCGACGCCTGAGGGCCGAGGTCAAGAAGTGGCTGGCCCCCGGCTCTTGCCAGTGTGGGAGATGACGACGCGTCCGATGGAAACCATTGATGCCGCGGTCAGGAATCGCCGGTGCCTCCCGCCTGTCGGCGGCTCCGAGAACGGCTGACAGGTCGGGAGACCTGTCCTACCAACGGCCTACGACCGACAGGTCGGGAGACCTGTCCTACCAACGGCCTACGACCGACAGGTCGGGAGACCTGTCCTACCAACGGCCTACG
>JALGUI010000432.1 GCA_029820915.1 Candidatus Zipacnadia bacterium
CAGGTCGGCGTGACGGGCCTCGCGTCCCGGGATCTCGCGCAGCCACGCGATCTGCCCGCGGTAGTCGGGGTCCTGCCGGATCTGCTCGATGAATCGGCCGAGGTCCATGGCGGCGGCGTCACGTCATCCCTTCAGTTCGGGCTCATTCAGCCCCTCCGGCTCGCGCCTCTTCTCGACCACGCCGGCCAGGAACACGCTGAGCAGGTACAGGGCCACCATCGGCCCGGCGAGGAAGGACATCGTCGCCGGGTCGGTGGTGGGCGTCGCGATGGCCGCGAAGACGAAGATCAGCACCACGGCATGTCGCCACCAGCGCAAGAGCTGTGCGCGCGTCACGATCCCGACCGCCGACAGGAAGGTGAGCACCAGCGGCAGCTCGAAGGCGATCCCGAACACCAGCAGCAGGCGCATCAGGAAGTACAGGTAGGGCTGCAGCGTCAGCTCCACCCCGACGCCCAGGCCGCGGTTGAAGGCGAAGAAGAACGCGAAGGCCTTGGGCGCGATCCAGTAGCAGAAGGCGACGCCGCCGATGAACAGCGCGGTGGCCAGCGGCACCACGATGACGACGTAGCGCCTCTCGTGCGGCTCGAGCGCCGGCCTGACGAAGAGCCACAGCTCCATGATGATGCCGGGCGAGGCGAGGATCAGCCCGCCGACCAGCGAGATCTGCATCATCAGGATGATGCCGCCCGCGGCCTCGAAGATCCGGAAGCTGAAGTCCTCGACGCCCGCCACGCGCGCCCCGACCTCCGCCGGGTAGCGCATGACGGTCAGGAGCTGCTCGCGGAAGATCCAGCACGCGGCCGCGGCGATGACTACGTACGCGATCATGCGCACGAGGTGCCAGCGCAGCACCTCCAGGTGCTCCCAGAACGTGAGTTCACGGCGATCATTGGCGGTCATGGCATGTGTGCGAAACAAAGCGGACAGCCGGTGGGCCGCCCCGCGCGTGATCTGCCCCGATATCGGGGAGCCTCAGGAGTATTCGTCGCCCGGTGGCCGCGAACCTATCAGCGCCCGGCGTCTGTCGCGGCGGGGCCGCCCGACAGAGGACGCGTGACGCGTGAAGGGAATGGCGCGGGCCGCGGGAAGGAGCGTGCGAGCGACCGGCGGGCCACGCAGTGCGGAGCAGACCCGGCCGGCGCTTCGACGGGAGGAATCGGCCATGACGCGAGCGCCATCGTGCGTCACTGCGGCGCTGGCCGCGACTTGCTGTCTGGCCGCCGCGGCGGTCGCCGTCGCCCAGCCGTTCACGGCTCAGGTCGAGACCGCAGACCGCTCGTTCACGGTAGCCGGGCCACGGCTGTCGGTCACGGTGCAGGACGGCATGATCGTCGATGTGCGCAGCGCGATAACCGGCGAGGTCCACGCCGACGCGCAGGTCGCCGACTACCTGATGCCGCGCGGCCTCGGGCACCTCACCGGCGACCCTGAAGCCGCCGCCGCAATCCACGGGCCCTGGGGCACTCAGACCATGGGTCAGGAGACCGCGATCGGCGGCAGCTTCCTCACCGTACACCGACCGCACGAGGGCTCGGCGTACCAAGCCGAGCGCACCGAGCGCGGCATTCAGGCCACGTGGACCGGGCTGGCCAACGGTGAGCAGCAGTTCCCGGCCGAGAAGCTCAGCGTCGAGTTCTGGGTCGAGCCGGACTCGGGGGAGATCGCCTGGCGCGCCTGGGGGACCAGCGACACCGGGGGCGTCTACGGCGTGCAGATCCCCATCGCGAACCTGCACGCCGAGCACCTCCTGTACGTGGACAGCTTCAGCGGGCTCCGCTATGACTCGGAGATGGGGCCCGCGCTCATCACCCTCGGCGGCGGGCCGTTCGTCGAGGCGCCGGTCATCGCGCTGGAGGGCCGGCAGGACACCCTCGGCCTGTGGATCGAGGACGAGCAGTTCCACCCCAACTTCTGCTACCTCAACTGGAGCGGCACGAGCTTCGGCGTCGCCATCGAGCACCTGAACCTGATGCCCTTCGAGGAGTTGACGCAGGTCGAGTCGGTCACCTGGCGCCTCGACGCCTTCCCCGGCGGCTGGGTAGATGCCATGACGCCCTACAAGGAGTGGTACGCGCGCACCTTCGCCGAAGAGATGGCCGCGCGCGACGCCGTCGAGTGGGCCGACCGGATCCGCATCGTTATCGACCATTTCGCGAAGACGCCCGAGATGTACGACGAGCTGGCGGGGACCTTCGACGCCGAGACCGTGCTGCTGCACGAGTGGAACGCGCGCGCCCCCGAGTTCGACCAGGAGCACCCGGACATGACGCCGCGCGAGGGCTACGTCGAGCGGGTGGCCGCGCAGGAGCGCTACGGCTTCCACACCATGGCCTACGTGAACACCTACTGCGTCAACTACAGGTCGCCGGTATTCGTGCGCGACGGCATCGAGGAGTTCGCACTGACGCGCCGCATCCGCGGCCTCTGGCGCTACACGAAGCCGCCGGTGACCTGGGACAGCCTGGAGGACGGCCAACTCGTCTACCTCGATCCGCTGGCGCCGGGCTGGCGGGAGTACCACACCGATACCATGATCGAGTGGAACCGCGTGACCGGGACGGACGTGAACTACGAGGACACCGCGGGCGCGTGCGGTGACTATGGCAACGGCGTGGTGGACGGCATCTTCGCCGCGCGCGGCAGCGTCGAGATGTTCCGCGAGTTGCTGCGGCGCAGCCCCGACGTGCCCATGGCCGCGGAGTACGGGCCCGACCCGATCGCCTTCGCCGTGCGCTGGCCGCTGCGCTACCAGCAGGTGTGGGGCGTCCCCGCCACGCGCGAAATGTGGATGTCGCACATGCGGCCGGTGGCGGCCTACCTGTTCGGCCACCGGCCCTGGATCCCGAACATCCGCGCCGAGGACAACTTCTCCCACCACGTGGTTATGGCGTGCTCGGATGCCCTGGGCGGCATGGCGCAGATGCCGGCCTACGGATCGACGCTCGACGCGACGAGTGGGGCACTCGTTCAGATGAAGCAGCGGGCCCGGCTGTTCTCGGCGCGCCAGCTCACCGCGCACTTCGTCCCCGAGCGCTGGGAGCGAGCTCACCGCGCACTTCGTCCCCGAGCGCTGGGAGCGCGACCTCGCGTGCATGTACCGCGACGACGCGGGCCGCGTCTACCGCTACTACGCCGACGGCAATGTGCACCGCATGGTCGGTCCCGATGGTCGATCGCTGTACGAGCGCGTGACGGGCCTCAACCGGTTCGCGACCGCCCTCAAGCTCCCCGGCTGGCCGGCGGTGGGCGAGGAGGGACTCCTGGGCCTCAACCCGGGCGTGCGCTACGCCCTCGTGCCGGGCGTCCCCGAC
>JALGUI010000433.1 GCA_029820915.1 Candidatus Zipacnadia bacterium
GACACGCTCTACGACTCGACGCTGCCCTACTGGTTCATCGACCGGGTGAGCGCCCAGGCCGCGACGCTGCGCACTCAGACCTGCCTGTGGAACGAGGACGGCAACTTCCACGGCTTCGAGGGCGCGCGCGGGGCGGTGCACGGCACCTGGGGGATCGCGACGGGCTGCTGCCCGCTCAACTGCACCCACGTGTGGAACTACGAGATGGCCTTGGCGCGCCTCTTCCCGGACCTCGAGCGCACCATGCGCCGCACTGACCTCAAGGTCCAGATGACCGATGAGGGCGGCGTCATCTTCCGCACGGTCCTGCCGCTGTACCTGCCGCGCTGGCGCGTCACCGGCGGCGGCGAGCGCACCAACATCGCCTGCGACGGACACTGGGGCACCATCCTGAAGGTCTGCCGCGAGTGGCAGCAGTCGGGCTCGGCGGAGTTCCTCGACGAGATGTGGCCGGACCTCGTGCGGGCGGTCGAGTACGGCTTCGCCGAGTGGGACGATGACGCCGATGGCGTGCTCGACGGCGCGCAGTGGAACACCTATGACCTCTACTTCTACGGCCACAACACCTACTGCTCGCTGCTCTACCTGGCGGCACTGCTGGCCGTCGAGGAGATGGCCCTTCATCGCGGCGAGGCCGAGATGGCCGCCGAGTGCCGTCGGCGCTTCGACAGCGGCAGCGCGAGGATCGACGCCGAGCTGTTCAACGGTGAGTACTACGAGCAGCACTTCGACGACAGCATCCCGGGCGCCGACCGGCACCAGTATGGGAAAGGCTGCCTGTCCGACCAGCTCTTCGGCCAGTGGTGGGCGCACAGCCTGGGGCTGGGGTACCTGCTCGACCCGGACAAGGTGCGCACGGCACTGCGCTCGGTCTACCGCCACAACTTCCGCCACGACTTCGTCGATCACGCGCAGCAGCCGCGCGTCTTCGTTTCCGACTGGGACAAGGGTCTGCTGACAACCACCTGGCCGCGCGGCGGGCGCCAGGATGTGCCGATGCTCTACTGCGACGAGGTGTGGACGGGGATCGAGTTCCAGGTGGCCGGCCACATGCTCGTCGAGGGCCTCACCGAGGAGGCCATGCACATCATCAAGGCCGCCTACGAGCGTCACGACGGGACGCACCGCTCGCCGTGGAACGAGATCGAGTGCGGCGACCACTACGCGCGGCCGATGAGCTCGTGGTACATGCTCGAGGCCGCCGGCGGGCGCGTCTACCACGCGCCGCGCGGGCTGCTGGCCTTCGATCCGCGGGTGACGCCCGACGACTTCCGCGGCCTCTTCATTGCCGCCGAGGGCTGGGGCAGCTTCGCCCAGCGCCGCGGCGCGAACTCGCAGGACAACGAGCTGCGCCTGGCGTGGGGGAGCCTGGCGCTGAGCGCGCTGCGGCTCGGGCTGCCGGCGGAGGCGGGGGAGACGCCCGGAGTCCTCGTCCACCTGGACGGCGCCGAGATGGCGGTCGAGACACGCGTGGAGGACGGGCAGTCCCTCATTGACTTCGCCTCGGGCCTCGAGTTGACCGCCGGTGGCGAGCTGACCGTCAGGATCCAGTGGTGAGGCGATCGCGATGACACCGGCCGGCCAGGCCGATGACGTCATCACCTACGAAGCGGCCGACCGGGGCGCGAACTGCGCGATCGGCTGCACCGTGGTGATGCTCCTGGCGCTGGGGCCCGTCCTGGCGATCTGGGGGGCGTTGCGCGGCCTCGACTGGTGGATGTTGGGCTTCGGCATCCTGTCCGTGCTCGCCGGCGTCGGCCTGCTCGCCTTCATGCGCTCGGCCAGGCGCGGGCGCTGGGAGATCAGCTTCGATCGCGACCGGCGCGTGGTGAGGCTCTACGCGCGCGAGGGGGGGCAGGAGACCGCGCGCGAGTTCGCCTTCCACGAGATCGCGGAGATCGAGCTTGAGCAGATCACGCGGGACGTCTCTACCGGCGATGACGTGCCCTACCTGCTTCCCGTCTTTCGCCTCAAGGGCGGCGAGGCCATCCGGCTCCACGAGCGCATGTCGATCAAGAACCCGGAGCGCGCTGAGGAGACTGTGAATGGCATGCGCGCTCTCGTCGGCCTGATCGACGGCCCGCCGGAGGATGGCTAGTGCTTGGTGGCGGAAGTTCGCGTGCTGCAATCTGCTCCTAACGGCATGTGCAGGTGAGGTCGCTCCGCGACCTCTGGGGAGTTTGCTGAGCAAACTCCAGAGCGCTCGCACTGCGAGCGCAGGGCGCCCGCACTACGATGTGGTTGCCTGTTACCTTGTCGTGCAACGATTCGTACGACGGGCGCCCTCGCCTGTCGAGGCTGTTAGTACGCGGTCTTCCGCTAGGCCGTGACGCCCTCGGCCGCCCACGCCCTGGGCTGCTGGCCGTTGCTGGTAGCTGGTAGCTGGTAGCTGGTAGCTGGTAGCTGGTAGCTGGTAGCTGGCGTTACCCGAGCGCCAGCTCGGTGACGGTGCGTAGTCCCGGCTCGGCGTTGAGCAGCGGCCCGAGCAGGTTCACCACGATGCCGGCGGTGGCACGATCGCCGTGGATGCCGCCCTCGATTACGGCGTGCACGGGCGGCTCGCCCTCGATGCGCACCACGTCGCGGTCCTGCTCGCCCAGCGCCATGACCAACTCCAGCGTGACGTTGCCCATGCGCAGCGTCTGGCGCTGCCCGCGCACCTGGCCCGCGGCTACGTCGAAGTGTTCGGTCGCGATGGGCTCGTCGGCGATAACCGGGTCGATGGTCTCCTCGAACCCATCCCACGGCCAGCCCAGCGAGTCGGCCAGCAGCGCCGCCGACTCGGCCAGACCGACATGGCCGAGCTTCCCCTCGGCGGCCAGCGCGCGGAAGTCGTCGGGGGCCATGCCGGTGCCGATCTTGGCTTGAAGCTGGCGGCGGCGGCGGGCGGCGTCAACGGACCGCGCGGCGTGGACGGACGTCACACCCTCGCACACCCGCGTGAGGACGAAGGGCAGCAGGTCCAGCACGAAGCCGGGGTTGACGCCCGCGCCCAGCAGCACCGCGTCGTTGTCCACCGCGATCCCGTCGAGGCGGTCGGCGG
>JALGUI010000434.1 GCA_029820915.1 Candidatus Zipacnadia bacterium
CGACGCCTGCCGCGAGTTCCTTGACGGCCAGATCGCCTGCATCCGACCGACGCTCATCTGCACCCTGGGCGCCCCGGCGCTCAAGACCCTCCTGGACGACCAGACGCTCTCGGTGATGAAGCTCAACGGGACGGTCATGGAGCGCCACGGCCTCACCTTTGTGCCGCTGATCCACCCGGCCGCCGGCCTGCACCAGGAGGCGATGCAGGAGCCCATCAGGGAGGGCTTCCGCCGGCTGGGGGAGATCCTCGAGGGGTACCGCTGAGCGGTCATCCGACAGCGCGCTCATTCCTCGTGCTGGCGGAAACGACGTTCCGTCTCTTCGAGTGCTTCGGCCAGGGCCTGCAGGATTCCCGCGCGGGGCTGTGGCCTCCCGGTAAGCCGCGCCACCCATGGCCGACCGGGATGGAGGACGTCCCAGTCAGAGGGTGCCTGATCGAAGCGTCCGCTTCCCGGGTGGTGTATCCCGAAACCGGAGACGACCTGATTCCATGGCGGACAGAAGCGGCTGATGAGCAGTGCCTCACCAAGCGGAATCCAAATGTCATCAACGAGCAGGTAACGGACCCAGAAGTCGTCGAGCGCGACGTTCGTCGCGGCCTCGATCGAAGCCCGGTGTTCGCTCAGGCGCCTATGTAACGCCTGACCCGGGTCGGGGTCTAGTCCGAACTGCCCTCTACTCGATCCGGGCGGGATGGCCTTGCCAACGTAGATGGGCCACTCGAAACGGCCATCCTTGTTAAGGCGGACCATGGGTCGGTAGGGGTGAAAGTCACCAGTGTAGTACAGCGCGTAGATGCCAGCGCCGTCAAAGGACTGCACTCCGCCGAGGGCCTCCGGGCGCTGGGTGACCAGGGCGTCGGCAACGCTGACGCCGAGGTTCTTCTTGTCCAATGGGTTGAACTTCTCTTGTCTCACAACGGCATCCTCAGTCCCGGCCGGCGAGCGCCTTGGCGATGCTCTTGGCCAGCAGCTTCGCCAGTGTGACCGGCACTGCATTCCCGAGTTGCCTCATGATCTCGGTTCTTGATCCGTGGAAGAAGAAGTCATCCGGGAAAGCCTGTAGGCGCGCACACTCGCGAACGGTGAAGTACCTCACGCTGCCGTCCGGCCGCGCCAGCATGTTCTCGCCACCAGGGACCCCATGGTCGCCAGCCTTGAGCGTTTTTGCCGGCTCATCAAGAGGACTGCCCGTGTGGCCCGGGTAGATCCGGGCGCCGTCTATGAAGTCATGGTTGGCGACGCCCGGGGTGCCGCCTCCGCGCGGTTCGGGAAGGCCTACGAAGCAGTCCCTGACTGTGCGCCAAGGCGCTTCGGACGTGATCGCCTCAAGGCGCCCTCGCTGCCGTTGAATGCGTAGGGAGTACCTCTCAGGCGGGTCGGGCCGCTGCCGTCGAGCGACTTCGTGGTGCTGCCAGTACTCTCCCGTCACCCACTGCTGCCGGAGCAGTTCGTCCAGGGAGTGGGTCCGCCTCGGGAAAGACCACTCGATGCCGAGGTCCGAGCGGAATCCGATGATGAACACGCGCTCGCGGCGCTGCGGTATGCCGTAGTCGGCAGCGTTGAGCACACTGAAGACGATCTGGTAGCACAGACCAGGCACAGCTCGCGACGTGTGGATGCGCTCCAAGCGCCCTGCGTGATCCTCCCATGCCTCTTCGTTGGCGCGCACGACTTCCGGGTACGTCAGTTGCAGAATGATGTACTCGAAGTACCTTTCAAAGGATGGCCGGACCAATCCGCGCACGTTCTCGACCATCACGGCTCTCGGCCTCAGTTCACGGACGGCGCGCGCCATCTCAGGGAACATGTTCCGGCTGTCGCGGTGGCCCCCGTGCTTCCCGCCCAACGAGAACGGCTGGCAGGGCGGACCGCCCACGAGCAGATCGACCCCCTCAGGTACGCCGCTGTAGTCGAATCTCCTGACGTCGTCTTGGTGGATGCGCCAGTCAACTACGTACGGGGTCCTAGCCTTCTTGTTGAGCCTGAGCGTCTGGCACGCGTTCGCGTCCCGCTCAACGACGACATCGTGCCTGAACCCCGCCATCGAGGTGCCGAGTGCCGATCCACCTGCGCCCGCGAACAACTCCACTGATCTCATTCGTCCCCCTCCAGGAATGCGCGGAGGCGCTCCGCAACTGCTTCGGTGTCCCGCAACTCGCATTCCCATACCACGAGAACGGCCCACCCCATGTCGCGAAGCCTCGCCACGTTGCGCGCGTCGCGCTCCTTGTTCTCACGGAGCTTGGGGAGCCAGAAGCCGCGACGCGTCTTCGGCATCCGATATATACCACAATCCTCGTGTTGATGCCAGAAGCAGCCATGCACGAAGATCGCCTTCTTCCGGCCAATGAACGCCAAGTCGGGCGTCCCGGGGAGATCGCGCCTATGCAATCGGTAGCGGAACCCCATCCGCCACACGATTCGACGCACGAGCATCTCTGGCTCCGTATCCTTGCCCCGGATACGACTCATTCGTTCGCTGCGTTCCGCTGGCGTGAGGCTGTCCATCCCGACCTCCTCTGTGGATGTCTTCGTCGCCTGCAACGACTCACCTCCCGATTGCAGGCCTTTCTCCCGCCCGCGGCGAAGCATGTCGCGGGCACGCTCCTTCGGCATCCTGCCCGACGCGCTCCATCACACCAGCACTCAGCACTCCCAGGAATTGAGGACATCATGGCACGAGACGACACGCTCCGACTCATCTCCCTCGGCGGCATCGGCCACATCGGCAAGAACATGACGCTGCTCGAACAGGATGGCGAGATCCTCATCATCGACTGCGGCATCATGTTCCCCGACGAGGAGCACCCCGGCATCGACCTCATCATGCCGGACATGACCTACGTCTATGAGAACCACGACCGGGTCGTCGGCGTGATCCTCACCCACGGTCACGAGGATCACATCGGCGCGCTGCCGTATCTGCTCGAGCGCCTGCCACTGCACGTATGGGGCACGCGGCTGACGCTGGGGCTGGTGCAGGCGAAGTTCGAGGAGTTCGATATCCACCCGGGCTGCGAGTTCCACGAGATCGAG
>JALGUI010000435.1 GCA_029820915.1 Candidatus Zipacnadia bacterium
AGCGGGGCGCAGCAGGACTGACGGCGACGGCGACGCCCCGGCCGAGATGTGATATACTGGGTGCGCGATGGACTGATCGGAGCTGACCGGCGCCCTCGGGAGATCGGGGGCGCTTGGAGTTCGCTGCGGTCGGGGACGCATTCACCTATGAACGGCGGAGTCGGGCTGGAAGCCCGACCTACGCGGGTGTGAGGTCGGGAGCCATCATTGATGTCATTGCTGGAGCAGCTCAACGAGCAGCAGCGGGAAGCCGCCGAGTGCATCGACGGCCCCGTGCTCATCTTCGCCGGGGCCGGGTCGGGCAAGACCCGCGCGCTCACCTACCGCATCGCCCACATGATCCGAAGCCGCGGCGTCGATCCGCGCCGCATCCTCGCCGTCACCTTCACCAACAAGGCCGCCAACGAGATGAAGGAGCGCATCGAGCAGCTCGTGGGCGAGGACGCGCGCCACATCTGGGCGGGCACCTTCCACTCGATTTGCGCCCGCATCCTGCGCGTGGACGGCGCGGCCATCGGCGTGCCGCCCGAGTACTCGATCTTCGACGAGGGCGATCAGTCGGCCATCGTCAAGGACGTGCGCGCGCGCGTCGAGGTGTCGCTGGCCGGCGAGAGCGACCGCTGCGAGGAGCGCACCAACCAGGATATCCTGTGGGCCATCAGCGGCGCCAAGAACGAGCTGATGGACGTTGACCGCTACCGCCGCACCGCGCGCGGCCCGTTCGAGAAGTTGGTCACGCGCGTCTACCGCGGCTACCAGCGCGAGCTGGAGCGCAACAACGCGCTGGACTTCGACGACCTCATCATGAGGACCGTCCAGCTCCTCGACGAGCACGAGGACGTCCGCCGCAAGTACCAGGACCGCTTCAGCTACGTGCTGGTGGACGAGTACCAGGACATCAACCACGCGCAGTTCCGCTTCGTGCAGCTCCTCGCCGAGGGCCACGGCAACCTGTGCGTGGTGGGCGATGACGACCAGTCGATCTACGGCTGGCGCGGGGCGAACGTGGGCATCATCCTCGACTTCCAGGAGCACTTCCCGGACGCGACCGTCATCAAGCTCGAGCGCAACTACCGCTCGACGGGGAAGATCATCGAGTGCGCGTTCGAGGTCATCCGGCACAACGAGACGCGGGCCGACAAGCGGCTGTGGACCGCCAACCCGCCGGGCGACAACGTGGTGGTGTACGAGGCGATCAACGAAGAGGAGGAGGCGGACTGGGTCGCGGAGATGATCCAGACCCAGGTCCTGGCCGGCTACGCGCGCCACGGCGACTACGCGGTGCTGTACCGGGTGAACGCGGCCTCGCGCAACTTCGAGCAGGCGCTGGCGGAGCGGCAGGTCGCCTACCAGATCGTGGGCGGGCTGCGGTTCTTCGAGCGCTCGGAGATCAAGGACGCGATCGCGTACCTGCGCGCGCTGTTCAACCCGGCGGACAACCTGTCGCTGCGCCGGATCATCAACACCCCCACGCGCGGCATCGGGGACACGACGCTCGAAGCGATCACGCTGGCCTCCGAGCGCAACTCGGTGTCGCTGCTCGAGGCCTGCCGCATCTTCGCCGCCGACGAGGACCAGCGCCCGCGAGCGCGCGAGGCGGTGCGCGACTTCCACGACCTGATGCTGCGCCTGCGCGGGCGCGTCGAGACCGCGCCGCTGCCCGACCTGGTGCGCGCGGTGGTCGAGAACACGGGGCTCATCGACAAGCTCAAGGAGTCCGGCAAGGCCGAGGACGCCATGCGCGTGGAGAACCTGCAGGAGTTCGTGACCGTGGCGGCGTCCTTCACGCGCCGGAACCCTGAGGCGGGCCTGCAGGAGTTCCTCGAGCACATCGCGCTGATCTCGGACATCGACCAGGCGGACGAGCTGTCCGGCTCGGTGTCGCTGATGACGCTGCACTCAGCCAAGGGCCTGGAGTTCCCCGTGGTGTTCATGGTGTCGATGGAGGAGGGCATCTTCCCGCACGAGCGGTCGATGGGCGATGAGCACGAGATCGAGGAGGAGCGGCGGCTGGCCTACGTCGGGATAACGCGCGCCCAGAAGATGCTGTACCTGAGTCACGCCTTCCATCGCACGATCTACGGCGAGACGCGGCGCCAGAAGCCATCGCGCTTCCTGGCGGACCTGCCCGACGAGCTGCTGGACCGCCGCCAGCGCTACTCGGACGCCTCGCAGCCGCGCATGCTCGACCCCGGAGAGCAGGTGCTCGAAGAGCCCAGCGGCGGGCGGCAGATCGACATCGCGGCGATTCTGGCCCGCGCGCGGGAGAACGGCGCCGAGGCGGCCCGACGCGAGGACGAGACCGCCGAGCTGGAGAAGCCGAAGCGCCCGCGCAAGCCGCGCAAGCGCGCGCGCAAGTCCGGCGATGACGGCGACGCCGCCTGGCGCGCCGGGGAGAAGGTGCGGCACGCCAAGTTCGGCCAGGGCATCATCGTCTCCGCCGAGCCGGATGCCGATGACTGGAAGGTGACGGTGGCCTTCAAGGGCGGTGGGGGCGTCAAGAAGCTACTGGCGGGCGTCGCGAAGCTCGAGAAGCTGTAGGCGTCACGGACGCACCGGAGGTGGCGCGCATGATGGCCCCTCGAGGCATGGGCGCATGGCTGCCGATCGTCCTCGTGCTGGCGTACGCCGGTCTCGCCCTCGCGGCAGGGGACAACCTGCTCATCAACCCGAGCTTCGAGGGCGAGTTGGCCGGCGAGACGTCGAGCTGGAGCGTCCGTGACTGGGAGGCGGATGAAGGCCAGGTCGAGGTCAGCGTCGATGCGCAGGTCAGGCGTGACAGCGGTCCGGGCGGGGGCGCCCGGACTCCAGTGAACTCGGTGCGCATCGCATAGACTCTCCCCGTCTACTCGAGCCTCGGCCAGGTCTTCGACGTAAAGCCGCGCACCATCTACGCCGCAGAGGTCTGGGCGCGCGGCGACGACCTGCTCTCCACCGGCGGCGGGCTGCGCCTGTTCGTGGGCAACGAGCGCGGCAACACCGTGACCGCCGCGCGCTTCAAGGACCACTGGTCGGGCACGGGCTGGCGCAAGCTC
>JALGUI010000436.1 GCA_029820915.1 Candidatus Zipacnadia bacterium
CTGATGCCCGGCGAGGGCTTCGAGGCGTCCTTCGGCCTGCAGCCCACGCCGGTGAAGCCGATGCCCGAGGGGCGGCGCGGGTGGCGCGCCGCGAGCGTCGGCGCCGCCGACTTCGAGGCCCACGGCAGCGCCGCGGACCTGGTCGCGATGCTGGGCGAGCAGCATGTGCGCACGCTGGTGCTCGACGACGCGCGCTTCCGCCCGAGGGCGGAGGGCCTCGACGCCTCCGCGGCCGCGGACCTCGATGCTCTGGTGGGGGCCGCGCACGCCGCGGGCATGAGGGTGCTGCCGGTCGCCGACTCGACGATCCCCGACGACCCGGCGTGGGACGCGTACCGCGACGAGGTCGCCGTCGCGGGGGCCGCCGAGGATGAGGCGACGGGCTGCCCGGCCGGAGCGTGGGCCGACTACCTGGTGGCCGCGGTCGCGCGGGCCATGGACGATCACGGCATCGACGGCGTGCACTTGCGCGGGGTCGGCGCGCCTCGCGGCTGCGCATCGGAGGCGCACGGCTGCGGCTACGATGGCGACGAGGGCCGCCACGCCACGTGGGACGTCGCGGCCGCGCGCGAGATGATGCGCAGGCTGCGCAACGTCGTCAAGTCGCGGCGCCCGGAGGGCCTGCTGACCGTCGAGGCGGAGGCGGGCGCGGTGGCGCCGGTCGTGGCCTTCGCGGACGGGCTGGTGTGCTCGGCGGCCGACGCCGCGGGCGCGCCGCTGTCGCTGGACGCCTTCGCGGCCGCGCTGGGCACGGCGGTGGGACTGCCGACCGAGGTGCTGGTGCAGGGCGACGACGCGGCCGTGCGCAACGCCCTCGCACTGGCCCTCGCACACGGCGTGGCCCTGCGGCCGACCGGCGAGACGCTGGCCGCGGCGGATCGCGTGTGGGAGGCCAAGGACGCCTTCGACATCGACACCGCGACGTGGGTGCCGTACTGGTCCGAGCGCACCGTGGTCACGAGCGATGCGGCCGACACGGCCATCTCGGCACACGTGCGGCGCGGCGAGGCGCTGGCGGCGGTCGCCAACCGAGCGGCGGACGACCGCATCGTGCAGCTCTCGCTCAACCGGCGCGTGCTGCATCTCGGGCAGGTGCTGACGGCGACCGACCTGCTGACCGGCGAGGCGGCGCCGCAGGTGGGCGAGGCGCTGCGGCTGCGGCTGGCGCCGCTGGGGCCCGCCCTGGTGATCATCGGAAGCGAGACGATGGAGGCTGCGAGCAGCGATGAGTGAGCCGATCTTCAGGCCCGCACGCGAGGAAGACATCGCCGAGATCCGCCGCATCGCGAAGGCCGCGTGGGAGCCGATCTACGCTCACTTCCGCGCGTGCCTGGGCGAGGACCTGTGGCGGCGCGAGCATCCCGGCGATCCGCTCGAGGGCAAGGCCGACCAGGTTGAGGGTCAGTTCCGCCGCCGGCCCGACGAGGCGTTCGTCGTGGAGCTGGACGGGCGCGTCGTGGGCTTCTGCACCTTCGGGCTGCGGGACAATGGCGTCGGGGTGATCGGCAACAACGCCATCGACCCGGCGGCGCAGGGCCAGGGGCTGGGCAGCGCCCAGTACCGCGAGTGCCTGGGCCGGATGCGCGCGGCGGGGATGGTGTATGCGACGGTACACACGGGGCTCGACCCGTCACACGCGGCGGCGCGCCGGGCCTACGAGAAGGTCGGCTTCGAGCAAGTCAGGCCGCACGTGGAGTACTTCATGAAGCTGTAGGCGGCCTACTCGCCGCGCGCGAGGAGCTCGCCGGGCCTGCCGAACTTCGCGACCTCCTCGCCGCTGACCCTCCGGACATGCAGGCCCTCGATGAGCCGCAGGAGATCGCGCTCGCCCGTCGTGACCAGCCCCTGCGCGCGGCGGGCGCAGCGCGCGTGGTAGAGGGCGCAGAGCGGCTGCACGGCGCCGTCCATGGCCTCGGGGACCACCGCGTCGAAGCTCCCGCGCACGTGGATCATGTAGCGCAGCAGCTCCGACGACGGATGGCGCAGGTCGGCCGCCGCTACGATGGCATGGTCGTCCCCGGCACGAGCAAGCACGAACGCGACGGCACCGAGCTCGCCGACCGACGGCGGCAGCGGGACTTGGTGCGCCCCGCCCTCGCCGACGCCGCCGAAGGTCACCACCGGCTCGGCGTGCTGCGCCAGCGCCCGTCGAACGCGCTCGACGCGCTCCGGGGTCACCGGTCGCGTGTCACCAATGGCGATGATTGCCCCAAGCACCTGAGCCGGCCTCCCGCGCGAATGCCGCCTGGTCCGGGGTACAATTCGCAGCGCCGGCGGCATTCCCTGCCTGGAGTTCGGCGTGCATGTCGGCGGCGGCGTGGGGATGGCGCCGAAACCGGACGGGCGCGGGGACGGTCTATTACGGGGAGTGACAACCCGGGGCGCAGCACGGAGGACATCACCGCAATGAAGCTTGCGTGGCCGCTGGTGGCGCTGCTGGTCGTGCCGTTGTGGTCGGCACAGGCCGAGCTGCAGCTCAGCCCGCAGTACCGGTTCGAGGTCGGCTCGGAAGCGGGCAGCCACATCGCGGCGCAGATCGGCGATGTGCGGATGGGGGCGGATGTGCCCCTGGCGGTCACGGGCAGCGCGGACGTGGATGTCACCCTCGCGGTGCGAGCCGTCGATGCCGATGGGGTCGCCACCGTGGCGGCGACGTTCGGCGCCATGACCTCGGAACTCATGGGCCGGAGCCGGGACGTCGAGCCCCCCGAGCCCGTCGAGCTACGCGTGGACAGGCTCGGGCGCGTGGTCGGCGCCAGCGGCGGCGGCGCGGACGTGGACCTGTTCGCCAGCGGCGGCATTCCCGTCCAGGTCGTGGTCGTGCTCGCCGGCATCGTTGAGCTTCCCGATCATCCGGTGGGCGTGGGGGAGAGCTGGACGACCGAGCACAGCCAGCAGGTGCCGGACCTGGGCGAGGCTACTGTGCGGACGACCTCGCGGCTGGAGAGCGTGGACGGCGAGGTGGCGACGGTCGTCACCGACATCGAGGCGAGCTTCCCGGACTTCGCCGCACGCAACCCGCTGCAGGATAA
>JALGUI010000437.1 GCA_029820915.1 Candidatus Zipacnadia bacterium
CTGGTTATCAAAGCACGCCGAGCACTTGCGCAGCATCAGCTCCATCTGCCCGTCCACGTTCCCGTAGAAGCGCTCGAAGTAGCGCGCCATGTAGTAGATGCCCAGCAGCGGGAAGGTGGTGTGGTTCCAGATGATGCCGTCGTTGTCCTCAAGCCGTGAATAGCCTGAGGTGCGCGCCGGCAGCACGTAGAGCGTGTTGAGGATGACGTTGGTGGCCGCCAGCCGCTCCTCGTCGGTCCACACCGGCGCCTCCTCGAGCACATCCCACATCGCCCCGATCATGTTCGAGGTGGTCTCCTCCGGCCAGGTGATGTGGAAGTGCGGGTCGGCGTCGAAGCGTGCCGCTGCCTCCTGCAGTATGATGCGCTTGGCCCGCCGCGCCCACGCCACGTCGCCGCTGTCGCGATACCGCACGACCGCCGACCAGAAGTCGCGGGTCACGTCCTGGCTCACCGGAGAATCCACCAGCTCCTGCGCCTGCTCCTCGCTCATCGGCTCGACGCCCGAGACCTCCAGCAGCGGCTCGGTCAGTACCCATTCGTTGCCCTCGGGAACCCGGCCGAGCAGCGCCTCAACCCCTGCCGTCAGGCCATCGAGATCCGAGGCCCCCACCACCAGCACGTTCACCCCCGTCGGCCAGTTGTACGGCTCGTGCACGGTCTGCAGCACGTAGCGGCCCGGCCCGGGCTTGAGCGCGTCAATCTGCAGGTACTTGTTGAAGTAGAGGCGCTCGACCACGAAGTTGTTGTTCAGGTTGCCGAGCGCGATGATCGTCTGCTCTCCCCCCACCAGCGACTTCGCGTCGGTCGTCATCTCCAGTCGCACGCCCGTCCGCGCCTCGATGCCCGCCGCCAGCCGTTCTGCGAGCGCGGCGTACTGCTCGTCCAGCGCCCCGGTGACATCGGTCGGCACGGCGATGACCGCGGCCGGCTGCCCGCCCTCGACGATCGGTGTCCGCAGGTTCAGCGGCCGCACACTCTCGATACCCATGCTGCCATGCGCGGCCAGCGGGAAGCGCGTCCCGAAAGTCTCGCGCTCGACCGCGACGAGCGAGACATCATCGACCAGTGTCTCGGTGGTCCAGTAGTGCTGGGTGTAGATGAAGACGGTCGCGCTGGTGGCGTCCTCGGGCGCCTCTCCCGCGACCACGAAGCGCTCCCAGTCACCCCCGATGGCCGGCGTGATCGCCACGTTGGTGAGTTCGTTGCCCGGCAGAAAGCGCAGTTGCAGGTTCATGGCGCCATTGTTGTTGCGCGCGATGGCCTTCGCCCAGACCGAGAGGATGTAGGCCTTGCCGCCCTCCACCGGCACGTTCTGGGTAACGCCGATGGCGTAGCGGTTATCGCGCTCCTCGGGGCCGGTGTCGATGAGCCGCACCGCCCGCTCACCCGAGTGCGCGTCATCGGTCATCTCCAGCACGCTCTCGGGCACACCGCCGCCGTAACGGGCCCAGCCGACGGGGAGGCCGTCGTCGCCGACCTCCTCGAAGCCGGGGTTGCTGAGCAGGTTCTCCTGTGCGGACGCAGGCTGGCTCAACGCGCCCAGCGCAAGCAGCGACGCGACGGCGACGAGCGCGAACAGATTCCACTGACAGGACATCCGGACCACCTCCGGGCATCTGTGACGAGTGCGCGCTCCCCTTCGATTCGCGGAGGCCATGCACCTGCCGCGGCAGGTGCGCCGCTGACCGCGAGGGAAGAACGACGGACAGGCCGGGTGGTCTGCCCGACGTCCGCCGTCTGTCGTCTGTCGTTGGAGGGGCCGGTCGCCTCTCCGGCCCTGCCGTGGTCGTTCGGCCGTTGCCGTTGTGCCCCCGGCGCCCTCGCCGGGGGGCGGCCCGCAGGGCCGCTGTCGTACGCTGTGGCGGCCCGCCCGGAACGCATCATCATGGCCGTACGGAGGACGCGTCTTTACACGCGCCGCCGCTGTCGGATCGCAACCGACCCCAACGGCGGCGGCTCTAAAGAGCCGCCCTCCGAACATCATCGGCAATCTCGCCCACGACGTGGCCGGGGCGGAAGAGTTGCATGGCCCGTCGCCGTCGGCCGTTTGCCGTTTGGAGGGGCCGGTCGCCTGACCGGCCCGCCGTCGCCGTCCGTCGTCGCCGTCGCCGTCTGCCGTTTGGAGGGGCCGGTCGCCTGACCGGCCCGCCGTCGCCGTCCGCCGTTTGTCGTTCGGAGAACAGGTCACCCGACCTGTTCATACTCGGGAGGTGACCCACATGCTCATCGACATCCATCGGCACTACAGCCGTGATGAGGGCGACCTCGAGCGCTACATGGAGCGCGCCGCCTCCATCGGCGTCGAGAAGGTCGGCATGTCCACCTGCGGGCCGCTGTTCGGGCAGTTCGACAACGAGGGCGTCGTCCGCGCGCGGGCGCTCTACCCCGAGCAGATCATCGGCTTCGGCTACGTCAGGCTCGGCATCGACGGGCCGGAGACGGTCGATCACCTCCATGCCCTCGGCTTCGAGGCGTTGAAGATGATCATCCCCAGGGTCGCCTACGACGACCGCTCGCTGCTGCCCATCTACCAGCGCGCCGAGGCCCTGGGCATGCCCTGCAACATCCACTGCGGCATCCTCGGGCGCCTGCGCGGCGAGGCCGGGCACGACGTCGCCATGAGCCGCATGAGGCCGGTGACGCTCGACCTGCCGCTGCGCTACTGCCCGGACCTCAAGATCCTCATGCCCCACCTCGGCCAGCCCTGGTATGAGGAGGCGTGGATGATGCTCGCCACCTGGGACAACCTCTACTGGGACCTGTCGAGCGTGATCCTCAAACGCTCAACCGCCTTCCTGCGCGAGCTGCTGTTGGGCTGGGGCGAAGAGGTGTGGGAGCGGGTCTCGCGGCGGCTGTGCTTCTGCTCCGACACCTCGGACCCGGTCATGATGCGCGACGCCTACGAGAAGCTGCTGGACGCGATGGATGCCGACGACGAGCTGCGCGCGAGCGTCTGGCACGGCGCGGCCGAGCGGCTGATGGCCGTTGAGTAGTGCGCGGAAAGGCTGTTGCCGTTGCCGGCAGCCGGC
>JALGUI010000438.1 GCA_029820915.1 Candidatus Zipacnadia bacterium
GAAGGTGTCGAGACACGTCGCGTACGCGATCAGCAGGCCTATGAGCACCGCTCCCAGGCTGAGCCACAGCATGGACCTGCGCGACAGGTGGCCCTCCTTCGCCAGCTCCTGGTTTTCCACATGGTAGGCCCCGGCGGGCTGGAACATGCTCTTGGTCATCCAGCCGAAGATCGAGAAGCTCGACAGCGCGCGGAGTCCGGGCTCTCCGACGAAGCGCCGAGTGCCGGCGACGTCCAGCAGGAGGTCGCGCTCCTCGAAGGTGAAGGGCACCGCGTAGTAGCTGGGAAGGCCGGTCTCGGCGCGGATGCGGGCGTAGACAAGGGCATCCGCGAACAGCATCGAGATGAAGGTCGCCGCCATCCACCACCCGCAGCCGCAGGTGCGGGTCGGACGACCGCGCCGCTCCCCACAACGCCCGGCGGTTCGCCCACAGCAGCCACACGGCCAGGGCGATGACACCGCCCATGGCCTGCTGCAGCTCCAGGCCGGTGTGCCAGCCGGGTCGGCGGAAGCCGTGCTGGACGAACACGACCCAGGCGAACACCTGGGCGAGATAGCCGGCCCATATCGTGAACAGGTTGTCGGTGCTCATCAGGTAGCCGAAGCCGATCAGGTGGGGTAGCGGCCGCATGTAGATGCGGCGCAGCTCGTTCCACGGAGTCCCAGCGATGGCCCGGAACGGGTAGAAGGTGACCTTCCAGTCGGGGAAGTTCGGCCAGATCGGACTCACCACGACCGGCAGTGCATACCAGAAGCCGATGGCGAAGCCCAGCCACATGAGCTTGTTGCCCAGGAAGGTGCGGCGCGCCTCGGCGGTGCCCACGGACAGCTCGAGGGGCAGGTACAGCAGCGGGAAGCGCAGATGCTCCTGGTCGGCCCAGCGACCGCGGAACAGCTCGAGCAGACAGAAGATGCCCCCGAGGATGACCACGAGGAAGACCGTCCAGGTCGCAAGCGGACCGGCCCACACGCTCCAGGGCACGGTGCCGTCGCGGGAGGACTCGAAGAAGGCGGTCACCGCCCTCTCGTCCTGCGGAACGTACAGGGCGGGCAGGTGCTCGCCGACGTCCTCGAGGTGCTCGTAGTAGCGCGGGACCGTGATGAACGCCATCAGGTTCCGCGTGAAGAAGCGCCCGGACATCGCCACGCTGAGCACCAGCACCGCGTAGACGGTCAGCAACTCGCCTCGCGAGAGTCGCCAACCGGGGCGCAGGCGGCGCAGGATGGGGTTGATCCCCGACAGCGCCAGCAGGCACATCACCGCCGGCACCGGGGGGACGCTGCTCTCGATCTCGCCGGCGTTGTAGACCAGCGCGACCTGCTGGACGACGAGGCCCATGAGGATCGCCAGCACAAGAGCAATGACCACCGCCCGGAGCGTGGGCGGCGGATGGGCCTCGGCCCCGACCTGCTGTGCCTGCGCTGTCCCGCTCGCCACCGTCGCTTCGTTCCTCACCTGACACGTGCTGCCTGAGATCGTCCTGCTGCGGGAGCGCAAGAGGGCGCCCGCCACCCTTGCCGGGACCTACCAGCGCACGGACGCCACCGACCGTCCCGGCGGCAGCGCCAGGTAGAGCCACCGCGCCCCATGCTGCTCTCGCACCACGGCCTCGGCCGCCTCGCCATTCACCTCGACAGACACCTCGCCCTGAGACGCGTCGGCGTCTCCCGGGGCCAGCATCTGCGCGACGCAGCCGGTCGGCCAGTCCGTGCGCGCCTCGACGGTGATCTGCCGGTCGCCGCGCTCGGTGCGCACGATGGACGACGCGTCGCGCGCGTGCCACCACTCGCACAGCTCATCGGTGCCCATGTGCAGCGCGCGGATGCCGAGGTGCTCGATGTGGGCCAGCGCCTCGCGGACCGCCTGGCGCGCGGGCTCCTCGCACAGGTAGATCGGGTGGTGGAACAGGCTCATGGTCAGGCTCCAGAACGCGGCCATGTCGATGGCGCGATGAAGCTGGCTGGGCTCCAGGCCAACGTCGCGCACGTAGCCGACCTCATAGGCGGTGATGGGCAGGCTGACGAAGTCGATGCGCGCGTTGTCGTGCTCGGCATCGTCCCAGTAGTGCAGCGGGTACGCCGTCCCGAAGGCGAAGGCGACCTTGTTCACTGGGTTGGTGGGCGGGTAGCGCCAGTGGATGCGGTTGTTGTCGCCCTTCAGGCCAAGCTCGGCCAGCCAGCGCGCCGGCTCGGCCCATCCCGTCCACGATACCCAGTGGAAAACCGTGCACACGGGTGTCTCGTCGTAGGCCTCGCGGTACGTGTCGAGCTGCTCGGCCAACTCCTGCTTCGTGAAGGCGTGCGGATGCTCGACATCCGTGATGAAGTTGAAGTGGATGCTGGTCTCGCAGCCGAGCGCCTTCAGCCGGTCGAACGACTCGCGCGGGAGCTGGTGAGTGCCGACCGGGCTCTGCATGACATTGATGTGATACGGCAGGCCCAGCTCGGCCATGAACTCGGCGGCGGGCAACTGCACGTCGGTGGCGCCCTCGTCGTCGCCGCCCCAGTGGAAGAGGGCGTCGGGGACCTCGCCCTCGGGCGTCGGCGGCAGCGGGTGCAGGAACACCGTGCCCCACTCGGCGAGGATGCGCCGCAGCGTGAAGCTCATGAGGTCGGCATAGGGCACGTCGCCCGACCACGGCCGCGTGGTGACCTGGTCCATGGTGCGCAGCTTGCCATCACCGTCGAAGTCCTCGTAGACGGGGCGCCCCTGCTGCATCTTCCACAGGCACTCCGCCAGGTCGAAGGCCCACCAGCAGGCCGCGCCCGCCCCCACCTCGCGCCAGGTGATGGCCGGGCGCCCCAGGTCGCGCTCGAAGAACGACCGCAGTCGCGCCAGCTCGCGGCATCCCGGCGCGGAGACGACCTTCACGGGCGCGATGACCGGCAACGCGCTCGCCCGCTCGTACGGGGGCAACAGCGGCGCGGTCCAGGCGTTATCCTCGAGGGAGATGCATGCGGCGGGCGTGAACTCGTCCTCGACGTGGTCGATGGTGTCCTCGACGGTAATGCCGAACAGCTCGTCGAGGCCCTCGGTCGCGAAGCCGATCAGCAGGCCACCGGCCTCCACCCATGCGGCGATCGTGTCCGCAACGTGCGATGCAGCGTCCCGTTCGCCGTCAGGAGGGGCGGGCTTCCCAGCCCGCCCGGCCGTCTCGTCGTGAGGAGCACGCCATTCGCCGTCAGGGTCGTGCCGTTCGCCGTCAGGAGGGGCGGGCTTCC
>JALGUI010000439.1 GCA_029820915.1 Candidatus Zipacnadia bacterium
CTGGTCACCGACGCCGGCGAGCTGCACGAGTGGTACCTGGGCGAGTGGCGCCAGGAGCATTTCGTCAAGCGGCCCGAGGACTACCGGATCATGGCGCGCGCGCTGGAGGGCGTCCGGGTCATCGCCGACGACTCCGCCTTCCGGGCGTCCGAGGCCGCGGTGGGCGATCGCGGCATCACCGTCGGCCAGATCCAGGGCCTCGGCATGGGCCGCACCCCGCCCATGGTGGTGCAGATCGACTGGGCCGGACTGGAGCGGTTCTCGCTGGACCTCGCCGGCGAGTCGCCCGAGCTGATGGAGCTGCTCGACATCATGACGGAGATCAAGCTGGAGGAGGTGCGTCAGGCAGCGACGACGTCGGCGGTGCAGGTCAAGCTATGGGAGAACCTGTCCATCGAGACCCTCGGGCCCGCGCACTACCGTCGTCACCTCGCGCCGCTCTACCGCCAGATCATCGACATCCTCAGCGCGGCGGGCAAGCGTCTGCTGGTGCACTACGACGGGCGGCTCCGGGCGATCGCAGGCGACATCGCGGCGCTCTGCTGGTGCACTACGACGGGCGGCTCCGGGCGATCGCAGGCGACATCGCGGCGCTCGACTTCGACGGCATCGATTCGTTCACGGAGCCGCCCGAGGGCGACATGGCCGTCGCCGAAGCGCGCGCCGCCTGGCCCGACAAGTTCCTCTGGCTGAATCCCAACCTGGGCTGGTACGGGCGAAGCGCGGAGGAGTTGGCGCGGCAGATCCGGCGGATCGCGCGCGAAGCGGGGCCGAGCCGCTTCTGCCTGATGATCAGCGAGGAGGTGCCCGCCAACTGGAGCGAGTCGGTACCGGTCGCGCTCCGGGCTCTGCAGTCACCGCCCGCGTAGCCCGCACTATTCGCGTAGGTCGGCCTGCGTCTGATCCCGCCCGGGGGCGGGATCAGACGCAGGTGAGAGCGCGCCCGCGCGCGCTCTCAGCTTCCAGCCCGACATGCATTCTCACCCCGGCTCGTCGGCGGCCGGGATGGGCACGAGCAGGTCCTCGGCGCGGGCGGCCAGGTACGGTGGGATCGGGCCGAGAATCGACAGGTAGGCATCGTCGAACACCCGGCCCGCAGGCTCGGAGACCAGCAATGACCAGGGCCTGCCGCGCTCGTCATCCGCCGCCTGGATATTGGCCACGCAGCCGCCGTCCTCGTCGGTCTCCGCATCATAGCGCACACCGCCGTCCGGATCGAAGATGCGAAGTCTGGCCGCCTCCGACCATTCACCGTGTACCGAGATGTCGAATCGGGGAACGTCCGGCGGCACATAGAACCAGTATCTCTGGCCTCTCTGGTGGAAATGTACATTCCCCCCCTTGAGCACCGCGCGACGGTCGGTTGACACCGCGTACGAGTTGATGCCTGCGTCCACGTTCAACTCGTAGATCCCTGCCTCCTGCGCCTCGAAGCTGACCGTGGAGCTCTGGCCCAGGCCCCCACTGCCTGTCTCGGCTATCTCGCCGCTGGGGCTCACCACCTGGTACACCAACGGGCTCAGGTAGAGTCTCCCCAGCCACCGATGCTGGATCTCGAAGCCAACACGCTCGCCCGCATCGGCTCGCACCAGCCAGCTCGATAGGCCTCTGAGCCATGCGCCGCCCTCCTCGGGGGCGCCGGCCGCCCTGTCCGGGAAGAGAGGCACGAGGTCCGGTCCATCGTACGGTTCGGGCTGCGGCAGCTCGGGTGGATGAAGCACCACATATCGGAAATGCTCGTAGGCCATCGCGTCGGTGCCCTCAAGCGACGCGGCGAAGTCGAGGTACCTCTGCGCCGCCGCCACGCTCCCGGGAGCGCCTGCGTCGGGCAGCTCTCGGCCCATCCGCCACAGGCGGAACAGATCGAGCGTGATCGACACGCGCTGCGCGTACACCGTCCCCGCCACGCCGGCAAGGGCCTCGTCAAGGTACTGCTGCAGGAGGTCGATCTGATCGGCATCGAACAGGTCACGCTCCTGCTCGGCGCCTGCGATGGCGAGGTCCTGACAGGTCTCGAAGTACGAGCGCATCATCGGGCCCGCGGGCCCGTAGTACTTGTCGTAGTAATCCTGCAGGAGTTCCGGCACGTCCGCGTCGGCGTCCCACATCAACTTGGCGGCCAGGTAGAAGTTCAGGCCCGCGCTGCCCCATTCCGGCGCGGCCTGGCTGTTGATCCCGACGAAGCCATGATCCCGGTAGTACCGGATGTCATCGGCCAGATGCGCGGCCTGCGCCACGCGCTTCACGGCATCGTCGGGCCCCAGCAGCATGGTGAAGTACTCGCGCGCCACGAACTGATGGGCCACCTCTGCCCAGCCCTCGATGATCTGTCGATAGAAGGCACACGCCTCGCTGACCTCGGCAGGCGCTGGGATCGGGTGGAAGTTGTCGCCCGCGCGCCCGTACCGACATAGCCCGACGACCACGTTGTCGCGCAGTCTCAGGCCGGTCGGAGGGTCGAGCACTCCGAGGTACGCGTAGAAGCCGACCACCCGGTCCGGGTGGCTCTGCGCCAGCTCGTCGGCCACGGCGTTGGCGAAGGGCACGAACCGCCATGCCTTGTGGTAGCGCCTGTCATCCCGGTACTCGGGAGGGTCGAGCGCACGGCAGTCCTCGCACTCGCACCAGCCAAAGCCGTCGATGGGGCTGAGCGAGTACAGCCACTCGTGCGGGTAGGCGTCGAAGTAGCGCCGCGCGTCGGCCACTATCCGGCGGATGACCTCGGGGTTGCTCGTGCAGGGCTGCCAGTCCGCCTCTCGCGAGGGACGGAACCTGTGACCGTCGATGAGCGGGAAGAGCTCGGGGTCGCCGTCGAACAACTCGTAGGGGAGCGCCGCGTGCAGGTTGTGCCCCATGTTGCTGTCCACGCCGCCCAGTCGATTGTGCCGGCACCACGCGGCATAGCGACGGTACTTCTCCCTGTCGATCTTGTACCCCCACGACAGCCAGATGCTCCGCGAGGGGAAAGAGGGTTCCTCCGAGTAGTCCAGGTCGGGGATTGCGAGGCCTGGGTCGCTCGGCACGACCTCGCCGATCTCTCCGGGTGCGAACCACCGGCAGCCACAGTGCTCTTCGAGCAGCTCGTACACGCCGAATCGCGTGCCGGCATCATCGGCGCCGACGATGAACACGCCGCCGGCCGCGGTGCGGATGCGGAACCCGTCGGGCGCCAGGCCGTCGGTCTGGACGCCCGCGTCCCGGCCGCGACGCGTCACGCCGACGAAGATGCCCGGCCCGTCGCCGCCCTCGCCCTCCGCGACGACGTCCCACGCCGCGCCGGTGATCCGGTCGAGGTACCCCGCAAGCTCCTGCGCTGCCTCCACGACCTCCGAGGAGGCATCGTCGGGAACGACAATCGGCCCAAGTGGCCTCCCATCATCTGCCAGCGACAGCGCCTGCGCCTGACCCACCGACATCGCGGCCAGCAACGCCGCCACGCACAACACACCGCTGGGCCGCCAGACAGCTCTGAGGATGGCGCGGTATCTCACGTGAGGCCCCTTCCCA
>JALGUI010000440.1 GCA_029820915.1 Candidatus Zipacnadia bacterium
CAACGCCAAGTTCTGGGAGGTCGAGCAGCCGGTCTTCAGCCTCGCCGAGGCGCCTGGCTGGCTGTCGATCGACGCCGAGACCGGCGACATCAGCGGCACGCCGCCGGCTGAGCCAGGCGAGCACGAGGTGGCGGTGCGCGTCGAGATCGAGGGCGTCGGCGAGGACGTGCAGCGCTTCACGCTCGCGGTGCGATGACCGCCCCGGCCATGGGCGACCGGTCCCGCCGGCGTGTACTCAGCATCCTCCGCCGCCAGGGCGACGGCCTCGTCAGCTACGATGCTCTCGGCGGCGCGGCGGTCGGCACGGTGATCGACGCGCTCGACCTCGACGAGGCCTGGCGCGCACCGGCGACATCCGCTACGTCGGGGTCGAGCCGGCCGCCGACCGCACGGCCCTCGCCGAGTTCCTGCCCGATCTGCCGCCCGAGGCCGAGGTCTCGTGCTGGGGCGTGGGGCGCATTGCCCTGCAGAACGCGCGCGGCGACCACGCCGGGCACAGGTACTGGCACCCGCTCGCGCAGATCGACAGCGTCCCCGGCCTCGACGCCTACCCCTGGCCGCCGGCCGCGGCGAAGTCGCTCGATGACCTGCGCGCGGAGGTCGCCGCCCTCCAGGCGCAGGGCTTCGCGGTGGTGGGCAACGCCTCGCAGACCATCCTCGAGACCGCCTACCTGATGCGCGGCATCGGCCGCCTCTTCCTCGACTTCTACGAGCGCCCGCGGTACGTGGACGCGCTCTTCGGGAAGCTCGCCGAGCGGCGCATCGCGCAGGCGCGGCTGCTCACCGCTGCGGGCGTGGACGCGGTCCGCATCGGCGACGACATCGCCACCCAGCAGGCACTGATGATCAGCCTGCCCATGTACCGCGAGCGCCTGCGCCCGTGGCACGCGGCGGTGGTGGCGGCGGCGCACGAGGTCGCGCCCGAGCTGCCCGTGGCCTATCACAGCGACGGCAATCTGACCGCGCTGCTGCCGGAGTTGGTGGCGATAGGCGTGTCCGCGATCAACCCGGTGCAGCCCGAGTGCATGGACCTGGCGGCGATCCGGCGCGAGTTCGGCGCCGACCTCGCGCTCTGGGGCTGCACCCCGGTGCAGAGCACCTACGCGCACGGGACGCCGGCGGAGGTGCGCGCGCACACGCGCTTCCTGTTCGAGGAGATCGCACCGGGGCATGGGCTCATCGTGCAGTTCATGAACATCGTGCTCACCCCGCACGTGCTCGGCAGCCTCGCCGCCTTCTTCGGGGAGTTCGCGCGCCGCGCCGCCACGCGGGCCCGTACGTGAACGAGGGCGCGTGGCGATTGCCTCGCGCGCGAATCGAGCGAGGCGGCCTTGCAGGCCGCCTCATTCGGTGGATCGAGCGCGCCGCTCCTACTTGTCCTCGTCCTCGTCCTCCCGCGGCGGCGTGCCCGGCACGCCGGGGACGCCCGCGTGGGGCGACTGCGGACGGGCCTGGGGCGCGTCCTGCCCCAGCACATTGGCCCCGGTCATCCGGTGCTGCTCGTCCACGATCTTGCGGCTGTACTCGAAGCCCTCCTGCACGCGGCGCCAGCGCCCCACAAAGATGACGATGAGCGCGATCGGGCCGACCACGTAGATCAGCGCGTGGTACCACGCCGGATCGTAGCGGAAGAAGATGTGCGGCCACCACGCCACGATGACGGCGATGATGACGATCCACTCGACGAGCTCTCTGCGCTCCATGACATCACACTCCGGCGTCGCCGCTGGGCTCGAGCTGGCGGATCGCCATCAGGGTCTCATAGATGGAGATGCGCAGCACCTCGTCCAGCGGGATGTCAGGCGCATCTTCGGCGGGCGCGAGCAGGCCCTGGTCGGCCTGGCGCAGCGCCTCGGTGGCGGGGCCCTCGGGCAGCAGGTTCCCCCCGTGGGTGCGCCGGAATTCGGTGAGTCTCCCCACCAGCTCCTGCGCGTTGGGCTCGAGTCGCCGCACGCCATCCTCGTGGGGGCTCGGCCGCTTGCTGCGCACGCGATCGAGCCAGGTCGGTGAGCCGGGCTCGATGAGGTAGCCCTGCGCGATCAGCGCCGACTCGACGTACCGGCGGATGTCGCCGAGGACGCCCGAGCGCTCCCAGAAGGTCATCTCCTGGCGGATGGTCTTCAGGGCCTGCTCGACAAGGGCATCGAGCGAGACCCACCCCCGGCCGCCCTCCTCGTCCTCGCCGCGCGCGCGCCTGCGCAACAGGCCGAAGCCCACGGCGAGCACGTCGCTGATGGGCGATTCGGGCATCGGCCCGACCTGGCAGAGCTGCAGCTCCCAGGTCTTCTGGGCGTAGGGCGGCATGAAGGTCGCGGCGCGGTCGGTCACGCGCAGCTCGATGCAACCGTTCTCGTGCAGGTCAACGAGGACGGCGTAGAGGATCTGGTGTGCCCAGTGCTGCGGGTCCAGCTCGTCCTCGGTCAGCGGGGCGTAACAGCGCGCGCGCGGGCTGACGACCTTCCCGGCGGGCGCTCGATCGACGAAGCGGTCGGCGAAGAGCACGACCAGTCCGTCCGGGCCAACCGGCCCCACGGGCTCTCCGGGCTCGTCGGGCGCCTCGACCTCCTCGCGCACGGACTCCGCCTCGCCCTCGAACGCGCGACGGGCCAGGCGGGCGCCGAAGCGGTACAGCGCCACGCCAACGACCACAAGAACGATAATGATGCCGATCTGAACCGCCATCCGCACCTTCCATTCCGTCCGCGTGTCGGCGTACCCGCCGACGCCGGCGTCCACGCCTACGGCGCGCCGTCGGGCCACTCCGTGCCGGCGTATGCTCGATGGTTGTGGATCGACTCGAAGCTCTCGCACGAGACCGAGAACCACGCGACTTCAGGGAGCGCCTGCAGGGCGATGACGCTATCCCTTACGACGTCCTCGACGAACTTCGGGTTCTCGTACGACCGCTCGGTCACGAGCTTCTCGTCGGCGCGCTTGAGCATCGGGTAGATCTGCGCGCTGCCCTGCGCCTCGAGCAGCGGGATGAGGTCCTCGAGCCAGCATATCTCCTCGTCGCGCGTGCGGAGGCTGACGCTGATGACCGCCCGCTGGCTGTGTGCGCCGTGCTCGGATATCTCGCGCGAGCACGGGCAGACCGTCATGATGGGCACCTCGACGCCGAGCAGGAAGTCGAACTCGTCCCGAACGCAACCGGCCGTGAAGGAGCAGTCGTAGTCGAGCTGACACGGCAGGTCCGTGGCCGGCGAGCGCTTGGGCAGGAAGTACGTGAAGCCCAGACGCA
>JALGUI010000441.1 GCA_029820915.1 Candidatus Zipacnadia bacterium
CACGCAGTTGCGCTGGGCGAAGAGCATCGCGGGATCACTCCCTGAGCGAACAGCATCGCGGCATGTTGGGCGCTTGGACCGCCGCGGTCCGGCGGCGCCGCGGAGAACTTCGCCGGCCGCGAGGTCGCTCCTCCACGGCGGCGGGAGGGAGCACGGCGCGACGGGGCGAATCACCAGTTGGTTGCGGAGCAGGGCCCCCGTACGGCATAATGAAGCGAGCCCGCGACGCAGGGAGGAGCGTTCGACGCACTCATGGCCCAACAGAGGACGTTGTTCGCGAAGGACATCGAGATAGCTCCCGAGTACGATCCTGAGGCGGCAGTGACTCTGTACCTCGGCGACAGGCTGGAGCTGCTGAGGAGCATTCCGGATCAGGAGGCCTCTCTGGTAGTCACTTCACCTCCGTACAACCTCGGCAAGGACTACGAGGAAGAGGTGGGAGTCGGCGAGTACATCGAGGCACAGGCGGAGACCATCGAGGAGGCCGTGCGCATCTGCGCCGACGACGGCAGTGTCTGCTGGGAAGTGGGCAACTACGTCGAGAATGGCGAGATCAAGCCGCTTGACATCCTGTTATACCCGATCTTCATGTCCTACGGCCTGAAGCTGCGCAACCGCATCGTCTGGCACTTCGGCCACGGGCTACACTGCAGCAATCGCTTCTCGGGGCGGTACGAGGTCGTCTTGTGGTTCACGAAGAGCGATGACCACTACTTCGACCTTGACGCCGTGCGGGTGCCGCAGAAGTATCCGGGGAAGAAGCACTACAAGGGCCCCAAGGCCGGTCAGCTCTCGGGACACCCCAAGGGCAAGAACCCTGGCGACGTCTGGGTCATGCCGAATGTGAAGGCGAACCATCGGGAGAAGACGATCCACCCGTGCCAGTTCCCCGTGGCACTTATCGAGCGCCTCGTGCTGGCGCTCACGGAGCCGGGGGATCTCGTCGTGGACCCGTACGTGGGGGTTGGCACAACTGCTGCAGCGGCCATCTTGCACGGCCGTCGCGCGGCTGGCGCCGACACCATGCCCGAGTACCTGGAGATTGCGGGACAGCGAGTGAGGCAGGCGGCTGCGGGGACGCTGGAGTACAGGCCGCTTGACAAGCCGATCTACGATCCGTCGCTTCCGAACGGGGGACATCGGTGAATATCGCGCGCATGTACTCCCACCTCAACGGCCACGAGCATATCCTCGTGCACAAGCCCCACATCTGGCGAGAGATAGAGGACGCAATCGCCGCAGTGGACGCCGAAGCCTGCCGCACGAAGGTCTCGCGCGAGAAGACGATGCGCGGCAAGCTGCTGTTCAGCCCGACGGATCTCAATGCGTCCTTCAAGGCTCAATTGAGCGCCCAAGGATGGGATGAATCGCGCACCTCTTACTGGGTCACTGCGGACCATCGGTTGATCCGACGCACGATGGGCGTGCCCGCCGACGCCCAGAAGCGGGCCATCGAGGAGGCCGGTGAGGAGCCCATCTTCTCCTACAACCAGACCGACTTCGTCAAGGACCGCATTGCTGTCGAAGTGCAGATGGGCAAGTATGCCTTCGTCGCCTACGACCTCTTCGTCAAGCACATGGCGTTCTTCGTCGGCGACCTCATCGACGTGGGCGTTGAGATAGTTCCCATGAAGGACCTGCAGGCACAGATGTCCTCCGGGGTGCCCTACTACGAGGGCGCCCTGTATGACCTCATCCGACAGGGAAGGGGCGTTCCGGCCGTCCCGCTTGTTCTGGTCGGCATCGCCCCGTAGTTCGATCCATGACCGCAGCGACCACCTCTTAAGGAGCGATCACCCATGACCACCGGCGCCTTCGACGTGCCCGGACAATGGCTCAAGGGCAACCTGCACCTGCACACGACCGCCTCGGACGGGGAGCTCGAGCCGCAGCAGGCGGTTGACGGCTACCGCGAACGCGGCTACGACTTCCTGGCGATCACCGACCACGACACGGTGGTGGACGTGGACGCGCTGGACGGCGGCGGCATGACGCTGCTGCCGGGGATCGAGATCGGCGCCCCGAAGGCGGAACTCGGACAGAGCATCCACGTGGTAGGCATCGGGGCGACGGAGGCGCCGGAGCAGGTGGAGGGAGAGCCGCCGCAGGCGGCCATCGACCGCCTCGCCGAAGCCTCCGAGGTCTGCTTCGTGGCGCACCCCTCCTGGTCGAGCCTGACCTACGCCGACATCCTGCCCCTGCAGCGCATCATCGGCGTGGAGGTGTTCAACACCACCTGCCGGCGCGGCATCGGCCGGGGCACCTCCGAGGTGCAGTGGGACGAATGCCTGGCGCGCGGGCGCCGGTTCCTCGGCCTGGCCGTCGATGACGCGCACGTGCACTACGACGACCTCTACGGCGGCTGGGTGATGCTCCGCGCCGAAGAGCCATCCCCCGAAGCGATCTACGCCGCGCTCAAGGCCGGGCACTTCTACGCCAGTTCCGGGCCGACCATCGAACACGTGGCCATCGACGGCGAGCATGTGCACATCGAGTGCTCGCCCTGCGTGGAGGTCTTCGCGGTCTGCCCCCTGCCGGGCAGGGGCTGGACGAACTGGCAGGTGGGTGGCGGCCGCGAGGTCGTCACCGAGGTGGACTTCGAGATGCGGACGGGCACGGAGCCGATACGCATCGTCGTCATCGACGAGGCCGGGAAGCGGGCCTGGACGAATCCGTTCTGGCTGAGCTGACGTATGCGGACGAGGGGGAGGCTGACCGATGAAGATCGGCATCATCGCGGACACACACGGCGACCTGGCGGGCTGGCGGCGCGCGATGGAGCTTGCCCTCGGCGACGCCGACATCATCGTGCACTGCGGCGACGTGCTCTACCACGGGCCGAAGTTCGAGCCGACCGAGGGCTACGCGCCCAAGGCGCTGGCCGAAGCGATCAACGCGAGCCGAGTGCCCGTGCTGATCGTGCGGGGCAATGGTGACTCGGACGTCGATCAGCTTGTGCTCGACGTGCCGGTGCAGAGCCCCTACGTCTTCGCGCAGGTGGAGGGGCTGCGCATCCTCGCCGC
>JALGUI010000442.1 GCA_029820915.1 Candidatus Zipacnadia bacterium
GCCAGCGTCCCCGCGAGCAGCGCCTTCGCCTCGGTGTACGCGCCGTGCACGCGCTCGACGGGCTCGGTGACCTGCCAGGGCTCGATTCCCTTCCAGTCCATGTACAGGTCGAGGTCCCACTCGGGGCCGGTGACGGCGGCCAGCGCGGAGAGCGCCTCGCCGACCGTTTCCACGTCGGTGGCCTTCGGCAGCGCCTCCTGCGCCGCGTGATAGCGCCCGGACAAGATGCGCGTCACGCCGAGGCTGTCGGCGAAGTAGCGCACGCGGCGCTTGGTAATGTCGGTCTGCGCCGCGACGAGGGCCTCGTCGAGGATGGCCTGGGCGCGCTCGATCTCCTCGGCCGGCCAGCGCAGGAACTGCTCGGGGCTGCGGAAGAACCACCAACGGTCCTCGCCCGTCTCGGGGTCGGCCACGGTGATCCGCTTGCGCCCGATCTCCTCGCACAGGTCCATGTAGCGCCGCATCGGCTCGGCGGCCTCGGCGAACATGCCGGTGGCGAAGTCGTCGAGCAGGGCGTCGGTGTCCTGCTCCGGGTCCCACAGGAGCTTGGCGAAGATCCAGACCTTCCAGCCGTCGAGGCCCCAGTTCGGGTAGACCTCACTGTAGGTCGCGCGCGCGCCGTTGGCGTAGGCGTGGCGCAGGGCGGCGGCGAGGTAGTCGGTGTGCGGGTTGGGGATCGAGAAGCCGGAGCCGAAGTACCACTCGTAGATGCCCACCTGCCGGGTGATGCGACCCCATTGCTCGATGTCGGCCTGGCGCTCTGCGAGCGCCTCGGGGTCGCGGTAGACCGCGGGCAGGCTGACGTAGAAGGGCATGATGGTAGGCGCGACGGTCATGCCCTCATAGGGGGACTTCGAGTACGAGTACGCCAGCGTGCCGATGATGCGGTCGGGGTGGGTCTTCGCGACCTCCTCGGCGATACGGTTGGCGAACTGCCAGAACAGCCGCGAGCGGTTCTCCTCCTCGCCCTCGACGCCGACGTTGTCAGACAGCGCCAGGCAGGCGGGGCAGTTGCAGTAGCCGCCGCCGTCGTTGGGCGCGATGGACACCGACATCTCCTGGGGGTTCTCGTCGAAGAACGTGCGGATGTTCTCGACGATCTGCGCGATGGCGCCCTCGCTGGTCATGCACGGCTGCCAGCCGGAGGACGAGTTCTTTCTCGGCGGCCGGCGCTCGCCGTCGATGAGCGGGTACCAGTCGGGGTGCTCCGCGCCGTAGACCTCCGGGTCGAGCAGACGCCAGAGGTTGTGGTGGAACTTGTAGCGCGCTCTCATGCGGTTGCAGTCCTGCCATGCGACCCAGATCGGCCGGCCGAAGCGATCGCGGGTGTTGGCGGTCTGCATGCCGGAGAACAGGCGCATCAGGAACGCCGGCTCTCGCACGTCGTCAAGGGCCTCGAAGACGAGGGTCTCGCGGCGAGGGACGACTGTGCCGATCTCGCCCGGCAGGTACCAGCGCACGCCGCAGTGCTCCTCCAGGAAGGCATAGACGGCGAACTCGCTGCCCCAACCGGTCCGTCCGGCCAGCGCCAGGTCGCCGTCCATCCCGCGGATGATGAAGCCATCCTGGTCGAGGGCGTCAATCTCCGCGCCGAAGCGCTCCGCCACCGCCGCGGTCTGGCCGATGTGCACGATGGGGCCATCGGCCGGCGGCTGGTTCACGTTGCCGAACTCCCCGGTCTCCAGGTCCAGGCGCTGGACGATGCCCGCGCCCTCGGCGCGGACGTCCAGCACGCGGCCGGTGATCTCGGCGACGTAGACCGCCAGGTTCCGGGCGGCGAACTGCGAGCCCGCGCCCTCACCCGAGGCGAAGATGATCTCCGCCTTCACGCCGCCATCGACCACGACGGCTGAGATGTCCTGCGCCCACGCGGGCGCGACGAGCATGATTGCGGCAACGGCGACTGCGTAGCGCTCCATGGCGAGCCCCTCCCGGGCGTCACGTGTGACGGATATGGTCGGCGGCCGCTGCGACGCGGCTGCGGCCATCAGTCCAACTCGAGCAGCTTGATCGCGTTCTCGCGGGCGACCTTGTTGAAGACCTCCCGGCTGATCTTGCCCGTGTCGCGCCAGTCGATGAGGAGGTCGATGATGGGCACGGGCATCTCCGGTCCGCACAGGTCCGTGCCGAAGAGCAGGCGGTCCTGGAACTCGGTCATGAACCTGGGGCCGTACTCGGGATCGCGCGCCAGGGCATTGTGCGGCGTGGCATCCGACAGGTCGCCGTAGAGGTTCGGGTAGCGGCGCATGAGCTTGGGCACCACGCCCTCCTCGCGGATCGGGCCGCTGGGGAGGATGCCGATCTGGTGGCCGCGCGGGCCGAAGATGATGGCGCGCTCGCCGGGCGTCTCCAGCCGCGCGATCTCCGACCAGAAGGTCGGCCCGTGGCCGAGGATGATCAGCTTCGGGAAGCCCTGCAGCGTGTGCTCGAGCTGGGGCAGGCCGGGGTCGTCGTAGAGGCCGAAGTCGCCGCCCACCTGATCCGAGCCGTCGAAGGTGACCGGCAGGCCGACGTCCTCGGCGTGCTTGAACAGGTTCTGGACCATTGGGTCCATCATCGGCACGTTGAGCATCACTTCGCCGACGCCCTTGCAGCCCTGGTCGCGGTAGTGTGCCAGCACCTTACCCAGCGGCGCGTCGGCCGAGTTCGTCAGGAGCCGCGGGTCAATGTTGCAGAACGGGATGAGGCGGTCGGGGTACTGCTCGGCCATCTCGAGGATGTCCTCGTTCGCCTGCGGGAAGTAGACCTCGGGGCTGACGATAGGCAGGATGCACCCGCGCTCGATGCCCTCGCGGTCGTAGCGCTCGATGACCTGCTCGGCTGTACAGAACTGGCAGACGAACGGCGGCGTGATGCGGTAGGCATGGGAGTGGATGTCGATGAACATGGCGGTGCTCCTCTCGCACTCGCGCGGCCCGGCGGTCGCCGTCGGAGGGGCCGCCTGAGGGGCGGATGCGAGAGCATCCGCCACGAAGTCGGCCCGTGTCGCTTGCCGCTCGGAACGCGGCGCC
>JALGUI010000443.1:0-939 GCA_029820915.1 Candidatus Zipacnadia bacterium
TGCTTGGGCGGCCAGCGCCGCTTCGGGCGACCGCCGTAGTCGTACGCCCAGATGATCTCGTTCAGGAAGCACTCCCGCCCGAAGATGGCATCGAGAAGCACCTTGCAGTAGTGCACCTCGCGGTAGTCGATGTGGAAGTAGAGGGTGCCGTCAGACGTGAGGATGCGATGTGCCTCACGCAGGCGCGGGTCGAGGAAGCCCAGGTAGTCGTCGAACTCGTCCTGCCACGCGCGGCTGACGACCTCCTCGGTGCGATAGCGCCTGCCGCCGAAGCCCGTGCGGTCGCCATCCTCCGCCTGCTCGACGCTGATCTGCGTGCGCGCCTGGCGCCTGCCGGTGTTGAAGGGCGGGTCGATGTAGATGAGCGGCACACACGCGTCGGGCATCGCCCGGAGGAGAGGGAGGTTGTCGGACAGGTGCACCGTGTTGCGGGTGAGGTCGATCATGGCGTTGGCACAGCCACGCTGACAGCAGGCGTGGCCCTCGTGGCCGTTGTCGTTGTGGAGGGGCGGGCCTACGCGCCCGCCCGGTCGTTGTCTGAAGGAGCCGCCCGCCGAACGGCAACGATTGTCGCCGCCGCCGCTCGCCGATCGCTGCTCGCTACTGCGCGAGCCCCTCCCTCCACGCCTCGTACTCCGCCAGGACGTCCTCCCGCGAGACGAAGGGCTTGTAGACGAGCCGCGTGCGGAGCACGACCTCCTCGCCGGGCGTGAGGCCCGACAGCCGATAGCGGAAGTCCCAGGCGGGGCACTTCCGCTCAAGCTCGGCGTTGTAGCCGCCGCCGGAGGGCGACATGTACGGGATGATCTCGTGCCCGCGCTCGAACATGTAGATCAGCACCATACCGCCGTCGATATTGCCGTAGAACAGCGCGCGCTCGGGGTCGAAGCGCAGGTCCGACAGGGCGTCGGCGAAGTTGTTGGTGCCATGCGGGTACTT
>JALGUI010000443.1:962-3969 GCA_029820915.1 Candidatus Zipacnadia bacterium
CCGTGCTCGGGGTCGTAGTGGCGCATCCACTCGCCGGCGGAGTTGATGAGGTAGATCGCCGGGTCCTCGGGCGCGTTCATGTACGAGGCCGTATTCCACCACGCGCTGTCGCCTCCGGCGGTGAAGCGCACGGTGTAGTCGATGAAGTGCGGAGCGACCACCTCGAACCGCTCGATGGCGGCGCCGCCCTCGCGGCGGATCTCGACCGCGCTGTCGGCGACGCGCACGACCGTGCAGGGCTGGCGGTGCGCAATGACCCCGGCGTAGATGGGACGGAAGACGTTCTCAGGCCGCAGCGTGTGCGTGAGGCTCCAGATGCCCTCGTAGCCCTCGCGCTCCGCGCCGTGATCGGAGCTGTCGCCGATGGTGACGGTCAGGTCGCCGACCTGGACGGCGATTGAGTGCACGGCTTCTTCCTCCTGTGCGATAGCCGCCGCGGACAACATGGCGACGGCCGCAACGCAGAGCGTGACACGGTTCATGGCATCAGATCCCCGTGGCGGGCGGCGGGCCGGGGCCATCCGCGGGCAACGGCGCCGGGCTGGAAGCCCGGCCTACGCGGAAGGGCGGCGGCGGGCCGTCGAGGCGCCACCGTTCCCGCCATCCTGCCGTCCGTGGTTGCTGTCGTCGCTGTCGCACCCTTCGTAGCCTTCGTCGCTGCCGTACCCGGTTGCCGCCGGTGGGCGTCTGTAGTATCCTATGTGCGCTCCTGTGTGTTTCGGCAGACGTGTTCGTCGCGGCGGGGTCGGGGACCTGCCGCCCTGGCGGCGCCCGCCTGTGGTGGCAACAGGCACACTTCCACGAGGGGCGCGATGGACGCAGATGTGTATGAGGTCATGCGGAGAGCGATCGAGATGGAGAAGGCCCCTCACCTGAACCTGCTCGCCACCACCGAGGAGTACCTCAACGAGACCGCCTACTGGCACTTCAAGCAGGAGCAGTGGATCGTGGCCGGGTGAGACCATCCTCCCCGCGTAGGTCGGGCATCCCTGCCCGACAAGTAGTTGACGGGCGCGGGGCGCGGATGCGCTTCGGGGAGCGAGACGATGACGGAGGGCGGCTCAGACAAGCTGTGGGGCGGAAGATTCTCGGGCGACGTGGATGACACGATGCTGCGCTTCAGCGAGTCCACGGAGGCCGACTCGCGCATGGTCGCCGAGGACATCTGGGGCAGCGAGGCGCACGCGCTGATGCTGCACGAGTGCGGAATCCTCAGCGCCGAGCATCTGCGCGAGATCCTGCGCTGGCTCGAGAAGGCGCGCGAGGAGTTCGAGGCGGGGCGGCTGACGCTGCGGGTCGAGCTCGAGGACGTGCACATGAACGTCGAGAGCTACCTGCGCGAGGGCGCGGGCCCGGAGGCGGGCGGGCGCCTGCACACCGCCCGCTCGCGCAACGACCAGGTGGTCACCGACTTCCGCATGCGCCTGCGCCGCTATCTGCTGGACGTGCGCCGGGGCGTGGCGGCGCTGCGCGAGGTTCTCCTCGACCTCGCCGAGCGGCACGCCGAGGACACCATGCCCGGCTTCACGCACACCCAGCACGCTCAGCCGATCACCGCGGGCTTCTGGCTGGCGGCACACGCCGCGGGCCTCGAGCGCGACGACCGGCGCCTCGCCCAGGCCTATCTGCGCACGAACCAGAGCCCGCTGGGCGCGGCGGCGCTGGCCGGCACAAGCTTCCCGACCGACCGCGAGCTGATCGCGTCGCTGCTGGGCTTCGACGGCGTGGTGGTCAGCGCGCTGGACGCGGTGCAGTCGCGCGACTTCGCGGTCGAGACGCTGGCGGCGCTCTCAATGCTGATGGTGAATCTGTCGCGCCTGGCCGAGGAGGTCGTCGTGTTCTCCTCGCCGGCCTTCGGCATGCTCGAGGTGGATGACGCCTTCGCCACCGGGAGTTCGATCATGCCCCAGAAGAAGAATCCGTGCGCGGGCGAGCTGACCCGCGCGCGCGCGGCGGCGGTCGCGGGCCGGCTGATGGAGCTGCTCACGCTGCTCAAGGCGCTCCCCAGCGGCTACAACCGCGACTTCCAGAATGACAAGCCGCCGGTCTGGCAGGCCTGCGAGCACGCGCTGGCGACGCTCGAGGTCATGGTCGGCATGTGGCGCACGATCACGCTGAAGACCGGGCGCATGGCGGAGCTGGCGGGCGCGGAGTTCGCCTCGGCGACGGAGCTGGCGAACTACCTGGTGCGCGAGCGCAACGTGCCCTTCCGCGACTGCCACGAGCTGGTCGGCTCGCTGGTGGGGGCGCTGGTGGCCGAGGGTCTGACCCTCGACGACCACGCGCGGGTGGCCGAAATCCTCGGCGGGCTCGGGCAGCCGATGACCGCCGACCAGGTGGCGGGCATCGTCGATCCCGCGGCGGTGGTGTGGGCGCAGAAGAGCCTCGGCTCGACGAACCCGGACGAGGTGCGGCGCGTGGTCGAGGAGCTTCGCCGCGCCCTGGGCATCGATCGCGAGGAGATGGATGCCGCCGCGCAGCGGCTCGCGGACGCGCGCGAGGAGACGCTGCGCCGCGTGCGCGAAGTGCTCGGCGAGGAGTAGGCCGAGGGCCTACACGTGACCGCACAGCGCGGCCTGTCCGCCTCTCAGGCCAGATCGTGCTCGGCGAGCCACTCGAGGAAGCGCCGCGCGTAGCGATCGAGGTTCTCGCGGCTGCCCCCGCCGCGGACAGGTGAGCATATCTCGTACGCGATGGGCCCGTCGTAGCCGCCCGCCTTGAGCCCACGGACGAACTCGAGGCTGGCGATGTCGCCCTCCCCCATTGGCACGGCGCGCACCAGGTCCACCGGCAGGCGCTCGTAGTTGATGAACGCCGGCCGGTAGTGGAAGCGCGGCAGGCGCACGTAGTCAGCGAGCGTGGTGTAGACGGCGTGCGGGGCCATGTCGCGGGCGGTCTCGAAGGGCTCCTCGCCGCGCAGGCATGGCGACCATGGATCGAACATCAGGCGGCAGTTCGGCCGGTCGATGTCGCCGAGCAGCTCCAGCAGCGCCTTCGAGTGCACCGC